>JBGPLD010000121.1:0-5056 GCA_041486325.1 Gammaproteobacteria bacterium | reverse complement strand
CTGGCGCAAGACGTCTCTGCGCGGATTCATCCAGCCTGTCGTAAATCCGCACCGCATCCGTTTTTCAGATCTGCACGGCATCGATCGGCAAAAAACAATGATCGAGCAGAACACGCGGCAGTTCGTGGAGGGACGCCCGGCCAACAACGCGCTTCTGACCGGTGCCCGCGGCACCGGCAAGTCGTCGATGGTCAAAGCCGTGCTGAACAAGTTTCACCGCCAGGGACTGCGGTTGATCGAAGTTGAAAAATACGACCTGATCGATCTGCCGGACATTGTTGATCATGTGGCGGGGCGGGCCGAGCGGTTCATCCTCTATTGCGACGATCTTTCGTTTGAGGCCTCGGAGCCGGGCTACAAGACGCTCAAGGTCGTTCTCGACGGGTCGATTGCCGCGGCGTCGGACAATCTCCTCATCTATGCCACTTCGAACCGCCGCCACCTCATGCCCGAGTACATGCAGGAAAACCTCGAGACCAGGCACATCGGCGACGAAATCCACCCCGGCGAATCGGTGGAGGAGAAGATCTCGCTGTCCGAGCGCTTCGGGTTATGGATATCGTTTTATCCTTTCGACCAGGAAGCGTACCTCGATATCGTCGCTCACTGGTTGGGCGAGTTCGGTTGCCGCGACAGCGAAATCCAGAATGCACGGCAAGAGGCGCTGCAGTGGGCGCTGCTGCGCGGATCGCGCAGCGGCCGGGTGGCATGGCAGTTCGCCCGCGATTTTGCCGGGCGACACACCCCGGCCGGCAAACCGAAGCGCTAGGATCTGGTTTCGTGTCTGCCTCGGTTGAAGTCGCCGTGGCGGTGCTGATCCGTTCCGATGGCGCCGCATTGCTCGCGCGTCGTCCGCGCGGCAAAGCCTACGCCGGATATTGGGAGTTTCCCGGCGGAAAAGTGGAGCCTGGCGAGCCGGTCGCCGAGGCGCTCAAGCGCGAAATCCGAGAAGAGCTCGGAATCGAAATCGAACTCGCCTATTCATGGATCACCCGCGTTTTCACCTACCCGCACTCCAAGGTCCGGCTTCATTTTTACCGCGTATACCTGTGGCGCGGCGAGCCGCAAGCGCTAGAGCACGATGCTCTCTCGTGGCAGCATCCCGATGCGGTCGCCCTTGATCCTCTGCTCCCGGCAAACGGCCCTGTGCTGCGCGGCCTTCAGCTACCGGCGGAGTACGCCATCTCGAGCGCGGGCGAAATGGGAATCGAGCCGTTCCTTGCGCGGCTCGATTCGAGGTTGCGTGGCGGCTTGAAGCTGATACAGGTGCGAGAGAAAAACTTTTCGCGCGAAGCGGTGGCGGACCTTGCCCGGCGCGTCATTGCGCTGGCGCGGCCTTGCGGCGCGCGAGTCATCCTCAACGCCGATGCCGCGCTTGCGCACAGGGTCGGCGCCGACGGTGTGCATCTTTCCGCTGAGAAACTGCGATCTGCCACGACCCGGCCCGACCTGCCGTGGTGCGGCGCTTCATGTCATTCGGCCGAAGAGTTGCGAATTGCCGAATCGCTGGGCGTCGATCTGGCCGTGCTCGGGCCGGTCCGCGCGACGCCTTCGCATCCTGACGCGGTCCCGCTTGGATGGAGCGGGTTCCGGAAGATTGCTGCGGGTGCAAGCCTGCCCGTCTATGCGCTGGGCGGGCTGGCCCGGCAGGATTTGGAGCAGGCCTTGGAATGCGGCGCGCACGGTATCGCGATGATTCGCGGAAGTTGGGTCGGCGCAGAAATACCCTGAATGAAAGAAAATGCAAAAAAACGCGGAGACCGTCGGCTTGCCGAACGCTTGGAAGCGGCAAACGACATTGTAATTTCTCTGTCTGGTATGTGAATCAGGATTCGCCTGTCTGCTCCTGCTCCGGCGCATCCTTGTCCTCCTGGACCGGCACCCGGTACTTTTCCATCGCCCAGTCGCCGAGGTCGATATACTTGCAGCGCTCGGAACAGAACGGGCGGTAGCGGTTATTGGCGACCCACGGCACTTGCGCGCCGCAGCGGGGGCAGTTCACGTAGCTGGCCTTGCTCACGGAATCGGGGCTACAGGTTGCAAAAGGTCAACTCGAATTCGACGTCCGATTCGTGCATGCGCGGACGTGGCTCGGTGCCGAATGCGGTGAAACGGACGTTGAGCGCATATTTGTTGGCGCTCATCTCGGGAATGCACCGCGATTCGCGCGGCAGCCGGATGCGCACCAATTGCGACATCTTGCCGCCGAGCATCTGCGAAAATAATCCGTTATGGGCCACGTGTTTCGCCGGCTTGCCGCCCTCGCGCAGAAGTTTCAGCACGATTCCCGAGCCGTCGCGGATAGGCAGCAGCGGGGCGATCCATTCCGCCAGGTCGGCGCTGCGCGCGGCGCTGTCCCGGTGTCGCCAGTAGTGGTAGGAAGGAAGGTCGAATTCGCAGGCGCCGCCCGGTATCCCCGTGCGCTGCCTGATCGACATCAGCCATTCGTTCTCTCGCAGGTGCTGGCCGATCTTGCCGGTCATGCCAAATAGGGCCGAGCTCGCGCGCTCGATATCCAGGATGGCGTTGTTAAGCGCGTTTTCGGCGATCTCGGGATTGTTGCGGAACGCGATCAGCGCCTGTTTTTTGCGCTCGAGCTCCTGCAGCAGGTCGGATTTGAGATCGGCGCGGCTGGCGACTTCAAGGATCTCGAACAGCGTCAGCAGAGCCACGTGGTGCTCGCGCGAGTCCTGCTTGTCGACAAAATGGCGAGCGCGCTCGAACAGAGCTTCGAGGCGCAGCAGTGTCCTGATACGCTCGCTGAGCGGGTACTCGTAGGTAATCACTGTGGCGCCCGCAACTCGCAGAGGAGACCATTGATTTTGGGCAGACTTGGCGGATTCTGGCCCATTCCCCGCGAATTGACAACCGGGGGCGCTATGACGGCGTCCTGAATTTTGCGGCGAGCGTGAGATACTTCTCGTTCAGGCTCGCAACCTGCGGGGCGAGCGCCTCGGACGGTCCGCTGTTGTCGATCACGTCGTCCGCCTTCAACAAACGCGCCCCGCGTGTCGCCTGGGCCGCAATGATGTCGCGCACTTCTTTTTCCGTCAGGCCGCTGCGGCGCATGACCCGGTCGATCTGCTGCGCCTCGGTACAATCGATCACGAGCACGCGTCGGTAGCGTGAACGGTCGACACCGCCCTCGATCAGAAGCGGGACCACGAAAACCACATAGGCGCTCCTGGCGTGTTCGCCGCGGCGGGAGGCCCACTCACGGATGAGCGGATGCAGGATTGCTTCCAGTTTTTTCCTTGCCTCCGCGTCGCCAAATACGAGCTTGCGCATTTTCTCGCGGTCGAGCGCCCCGTCCGGGCCGATTGCACTGGCGCCAAACGCCGCGCGAATCGGTTCGATCGCCATTCCTTGGGGCTCCGTAAGTTCGCGGGCAATCGCATCGGTGTCGATCACCGCGATACCGTGCCCGGCGAAGAGCGCGGCTACTACGCTCTTGCCACTGCCGATGCCGCCAGTCAACCCTATGGTATAGGGCATTACAGAAACTGCGACAGGTAATAGCGCGTGAGTGTTGGCCCCCAGAACAGCGCGACCACTCCGGCAATGGCCAGATAGGGCCCGAACGGAATGGGCACCTGGCGGCCGTAGCGGGCAAAAACAATGAGGCTGATTCCGACTACTGCGCCCACTGAGGAAGAAAGCAGGATCGCGAGCGGCAGCATCTGCCAGCCGCACCATGCGCCGATCGCCGCCAGCAGCTTGAAATCCCCGAATCCCATGCCCTCCTTGCCAGTGGCGAGCTTGAACAGCCAGTACACGCTCCACAGTGATAGATAGCCCGCCGCGGCTCCGATCACCGCCGACCTGAGGTCGGTAAATGTATCGGCAGCGTTGACAAGCAGCCCCAGCCACAGCAGGGGTAGCGTGATCGCATCCGGGAGAAGCTGGGTATCGAAGTCGATGAAGGTAGCCGCGATTACGCACCAGAGGAACACCATCGCCGAAAACGCGGCGAGGCTGAACCCGAAGTGCGTGGCCGAGGCGAACGCGCCGACGCCGGCCAGCAGCTCGACCAGTGGGTAGCGCGCGCTGATGCGCACGCCGCAGGCCGAGCAGCGGCCGCGCAGCACCGCCCAGGAGAACAACGGAATGTTCTCGATGGCCGAAATTCCGTGGCCGCATGCCGGACAGCGCGAGCGCGGCACTATCAAATTATACGGTTCCGGTTTCGGCCGGGGAGGGGGTACGGGGGCGTGGGGTTCGGGAAAAGCGCCTGCCGAGTCCCCGGGGCAGGGGGCCCCCGTTCCGGCGAGTTCTGCGCACTGTTCCTGCCATTCGCGCTCCATCATCTTCGGAAGCCGGTGGATGACCACGTTCAGGAATGATCCGATGGCGAGTCCCAGGACGAAGCACGCCCATGGGAATGCCGCCGGGTCGGCGAGCGCTTCGAGGACTTCGGTCATGGCGGAAAATAAAAAAGGCCACGGTGAACAGGCCGTGGCCCTTCGGGCGGAATCGAGTCAGTACTCTTGCCGCTCAGGGAAAGGAGGGCAGAACGATGCGTCAGGGCCGAGTGCGGCGGGATGGGCATGATGGTCAAAGAGCATATGCGAGCCCCGGGCAGAAAAGCGTCGCCGAGCGCAGGCCGCCGCGTCAGACCACCTGGCCGAGCTTGAAGATCGGCAGATACATCGCAATCACCATGCCGCCTATCAGGGTGCCGAGGATCACCATGATCATCGGCTCCATCAGGGAGGAAAGGGCCTCAACGGCGTCATCGACTTCCGCCTCGAAGAAATCCGCGACCTTGCTGAGCATGCTGTCGAGCGCGCCTGATTCTTCGCCGATCGACACCATCTGGATGACCATGCTGGGAAACACATTGGATTCCTGCATGGCGACTGTCAGGCTCGTGCCGGTGCTGACCTTTCTCTGGATATCCCGGGTTGCCATCAAATAGATGTAATTACCCGAGGCGCCGCCAACAGATTCAAGCGCCTCGACCAGCGGCACGCCCGCCGCAAACATGGTCGAGAGCGTCCGGGTCCAGCGCGCAATAGTGGATTTCCGGACCACCTCGCCGAACACCGGTATCCGG
>JBGPLD010000120.1:0-5074 GCA_041486325.1 Gammaproteobacteria bacterium | reverse complement strand
GGAGGCCGAGCACGAGAAAGCGCTCGCGCGCGAGCGCCAACGGATCATGGCTGATATTCACGACGGCCTGGGATCGAGCCTCGTCGCCCTGCTCGGCGCGGTGCAATCGGGAAAGGCTGCCCTGCCGGAAGTCGAACGGCGGCTGCACGATGCCATGCAGGAACTGCGGCTGGCGGTGGACGCCCTGGAGCCGACGGACGGCGACTTGAACGTCATTCTCGGCAATGTACGCCACCGCATGCGCGCGGCGATCGAGAACTCCGGAGTGCGGTTTCACTGGCAGGTGGGAGAGCTGCCGCAGCTATCCTCTCTCACGCCCAAGGCGGTTCTGGCCATCCAGCGGATCGTCCTGGAAGCTCTCACCAATTCCTTGCGTCACGCACACGCGCGCGACGTGACGGTCAGCACACAGGTGAACGGAAGCTCGTTGCAGATCGGCGTTCTGGACAACGGTGTCGGATTCGACGAGACGAACATCACGCCGGGCCGCGGACTCGAAAGCCTGCGCCAGCGGGCGCGTGGTCTGGGCGGAACGGCCGAGATCCGGTCGTCGCGCGGCGCAGGAACGAGTGTCACTTTGCAGTTGCCTCTGGAGCATCCCTGAAAAAAACTTGCCCGGCGCAGCAAACGGTGCAAGAGAAAAAGGCCCACTTGATTCCGGCGCCGCCCGGGGTGATGATCCGTCTTGCGAATCGACTGCTTCATCTCAATCTGATTGTTCAGAGCGCCCACAGCGGAGTCCAGTGAAATAGTGCGTCGCCGCGCGCTTGGTTTTGTGCTTGTCTTCGTCCTGCTGCTGGCGGCACTGGTCAGAACCGTTCCTCTGACCTATTCCCATTTCTGGGATGAGACGGTGTTCCTGCAGCACGCCAGGGTCATCCTCGACGGCCGTATCAACTACGAGGAATTCCACCACCGGCCGCCTCTTCTGTCTTTCCTTTACGCGCTGGGATTCGCGATATGGGACGACGTCTACGTCGCCAATCTGGTGCAAGGGGTTGTCACCACGCTGACGGTGGTGTTCGCCTTCCTGTATGCAAGACGGGGATTCGGTCTCGCTGCGGCGCTTTTCGCCGGCTTCCTGTTCGCGTTTACTCCGTACTTTGTGGAAGCGTCGCATCAGTTGCTCACCGACATGCCGGCGCTCGCGCTCATGCTTGCCGCCATGTGGCTGTTCGATAAGCCCGGCGCTCGTTATGCCTTCCTCTCGGGCGTCATCTATGCCTTGGCGATTCAAACACGGTTCACTTCGCTTTTTCTTATTGTCTATTTCGCTCTGGACGCCGTCCTTTCCCCGAAGAAGATTCGCAGCCTGGCGTTTCTGCTCGTCGGGGCCGCCGTCGCTATTGCGCCTTATCTCGTTTGGATTAGGTGGAACTACGGATCTTTCTTCTTCCCCTTTGTCCAGGCCCGGAGAATTGTTACCGAGTGGACGGCGCCGGTCCCCGTCAGTTTTTACTGGGAAGCGCTGCTGCAGGTTTTCCCCTACAGCATGTGGCTATTTTTCGGGGCTGGAGTTTTACTGCTGGTCGCGCGCCAGGCAATGTACCGTCGAACCGGCGAGGATGGAGGGCGGTTGACCGGTCTCGCCGGGCTGAGTGACCAGACCAGGCGGCAGTTCGTGCTTCTGATGTGGGGAGGCGCGTTCTTTGCCTACATGCTCTCGATTCCACACAAGGAGGCTCGGTACCTGCTGCCTTTGGCGATCCCGGTAGTCGTTATCAGCGCGCTAGGCCTGGCTGAGCTGTTCCGCTGGTGCGCGCGGCAGGCGCGTCCCGTAGGGGCTATCGGCATCCTGCTGGGCATCGCCGTGGTGATGCTGGACTACGCGCCATCGCTCCAGAGGCTAAGGGAGCCCTGGCTCGACCGGTCAGAGCGCGAAGAGGTGCAGATTGGCCGCTACCTGCACGAGGTATCCACGTCAGCGGACACGATCTACTCTGCGCACAATTTTCCCGTGTTTGCGTTCTACTCGGAGCGCAGGACCGTCTCGCTTTTACCGATCCAAGGCGAATTCGACCAGGCCTGGCGCGAACTGATGAATCAGCCGGGGTTTCTCGTGTATTACCACCCCGCCCGTATCGAGGAAACTCATTCCATCTATCCGTCATTCAAGCCGGACCGGCAGTTTCTCGAAACCAACCCGAACTTCCACAGGATTCGCGCTTTTCCAAGCGCCATAGTCTACCGTTACGAGCCTTGAACGCTCGGCGCGGAAACGAAATGGTGAGTGTGATTTCTTCGAATTGCCGCGCGTGTCGCCGATTGCCGGCACATCAAAGAGCGGTTTGCCGCTCGGGCGTAAGAGAATTGAGGTAATCGGCATCCACGCAATGTCTTGTGCATTATTTCCTGCCTGTTTGCCGGCGCTGCTTGAGTTATGCAAATGTCATAGCTAGAGTTCAACGCGCAAGGCGTTGATAGGGCAAACCCGTCGAAAATCCATGATTGCCGAGCTGGCTGATCCCGGCTCGACTCGTGCAGGTCCGCGGGCCCGGGAGCATCGATGCAATCGTTTTAAGGCCCAGACATGCGCGGCTCTGACATCGCAATTCGCGTCGTTTCACCGCCGACAGCCAACGGGCGAAGCCATCAGCCCGAGCGCTTCGAGATCGCTCTTACTTTTGTCACCCTCGCCGTCACTGCGGTGGCGTGCGCACTCCTCGCAGTCGAGTCTACGGCGATCCTCGGGAAAATGGCCGATCGGGGCGACGTGCCGGGCGCTCTCGGCCAGATCCTGTTTATGCTGATCGTCGCGCTGCTCATCTGGGGGAGCCTGGTGTACCAGTTGACGCGCCTGGCGTACTTCCGGCGGCGGCTCGACCACCGGCTCGCGCCGGCCAGGGTGCTGGAAGAATTTTCCGGTGGCGCGGCGCCGTCGCTTACCGTGCTCGTTCCGTCCTACAAGGAACAGCCGCAGGTAGTGCGACGGACGCTATTATCCGCTGCGCTCCAGGACTACCCGAATCGGCGCGTAGTGCTGCTGATCGACGATCCAGCTCATCCGGCCAACGCCGATGATGAGCGGGCGCTCCGTTCCATCGAATCTCTCCCAGTCCGGTTGCAGGCGCTCTTTGCCGATGTCGCGGAGAGGTTCGGGTGCGAATGCGCGGCCTACGAACGCAGGCACGTGCGCGGCGCGATCGACTCGCCCGTCGAAGCCAAACGGATCGGTCGCCTCTACGAGGATGCCGCCCGATGGCTCGAGGAGCGGGCGTCGCACTTGGTCCCGGAGGAACCAGGCGACGAGCTCTTGCGCGACAAGGTATTTCTTCCGCTCGTGCGAGAGCACCGGGCGCGGGCGCGACGTCTGGCGTTACGTGCACGGGCGGGCGCGCTCGAGAAAGCGCACCTGCTTCGCGAGTACCGCAGGCTCGCTTCCCTGTTCCGCGTCGAGTTCACGAGCTTCCAGCGCAAGCGCTACGTGAACCTCGCCCATGAGCCAAACAAGGCCATGAACTTGAACGCGTTCATCGGACTCATGGGCAAGCATCTGCGCGAAGTGCGACGCGCGGACGGTCTGCACTTGGAGCATTGTGCGGAGGGCGTCGCAACCTGGAGCGTGCCCGACGCCGATTACCTCCTCACGCTGGACGCCGACAGCATCATCGTGCCCGACTATGCGCCGCGGCTCATGCACTACATGGGTGTCCCAGGCAACGAGCGGGTCGCGGTGGCGCAGACGCCCTACAGCACGATTCCGGCGGCCGCAGGCACCCTTGAGAATATCGCCGGTGCGACCACCGACATCCAGCACAACATCCACCAGGGTTTCACCGCTTTCGGCAGCACATACTGGGTCGGCGCCAACGCTCTGCTGCGCAAGCGGGCGCTGGAGGACATCGCCCAGACGGACCGGGAGCGCGGTTTCCCGATCACACGCTTCATCGTGGACCGGACCGTGATCGAGGACACCGAGTCAAGCATCGACCTCGTAAGCCGCGGCTGGCAACTCTACAATTACCCCGAGCGCCTTGCCTACAGCGCCACGCCGCCGGATTTCGGTTCACTGCTTATCCAGCGCCGGCGCTGGGCCAACGGCGGACTCATCATCCTGCCGAAGCTGTTGCGCTACCTGCTGCGGGAGCCCTCGAGAACGCGCAAGGCGGTAGAGGGCTTCTTCCGCTGTCATTACCTGGTGTCGATTGCCGCGGTGAACGTGGGCCTGCTGATCATGCTCGCTTGCCCATTCGAGGAGAACCTGCACAACCCTTGGCTTCCGCTTTCGGCCACGCCGTACTTCTTTCTCTATGCGCGCGACCTCGCCCGTGCGGGCTACCGGTACGCCGACCTGTTGCGGGTCTATGCGCTCAACCTGATGTTGATCCCCGTCAACCTCGGGGGTGTGCTGAAATCACTGGGGCAGGCCCTCACCGGTCACAAAACTCCGTTCGGGCGCACGCCCAAGGTGGCCGGGCGGACTGCCGCGCCGGCGCTTTACGTGTTAGCAGAATACGGGCTGCTCGGTTCGTGGCTGGTGGGCGCGACTAGGGACGTCATGCACGGGCACTACGCGCACTTGGCGTTTGCGCTGACGAACGCGGGATTTCTTGCCTACGCCATCTACCGCTACATCGGCTGGCGCAACAGCGTGGAGGACTTGCGCAACGGGATTGCTTTCGCCAGGGGACTGGCAAATGCGGCCAGTTCCCACCCACTCGATGTCCGGGCCTGTGGAAAACCGAAGCCGGCTCCATCAATCGATCTTGCTTCCCGCCGTCTTCGCGATCTTCGCCCACAAACGAAAAAGGCCCGCCGGTTTCGGCGGGCCTTTTCGTCTTGAGGGAGTCTGGCACTGACCTACTTTCGCGTACGCTATGCACACTATCATCGGCGCTGCCCCGTTTCACGGTCCTGTTCGGGATGGGAAGGCGTGGTTCCAGAGCGCTATGGGCACCAGACATAACTTGTCGCCTTGCTGCTTGGCCATCGTGGCCAATTCAGCGAAGCCAATTCGAAAGAAACAGGTTGGGATTGCAAAGCGTGACCTTGAGTCATGCCCAAGGTTATAGGATCAAGCCGCACGGGCAATTAGTACCGGTTAGCTGAAAGGATTACTCCTCTTACACATCCG
>JBGPLD010000119.1:0-5084 GCA_041486325.1 Gammaproteobacteria bacterium | reverse complement strand
TAGTCGAAAAGCTCATTCATTGCCGCGCGCACGGTGCGGCCGGTGTAGAGCACGTCGTCGACGACGATGATGTGACGGTCGTTGACGTCGAACGGGATCTGCGAGGGCTTCACCTGATGATGCAGCCCGGCGGCGTTGAAATCGTCGCGGTAGAAGGAGATGTCGAGCACGCCCAGCGGCGTCGCGACTGCAAGCTCGCGGTGCAATCGCTCGGCAAGCCAGGCGCCGCCTGAGCGGATGCCGACGATGCCGGTGGATTCAGTAACGCCGAGCTTCAACTTGCGCACAAGCTCCAGACACAGCGCTTCAGCGTCGGGCAGATTCATCTAGGTAGCTTTGGAGAATAATCTTCGCGGCAATCGCGTGGGTCAGGTGCTTGTGTTTCCTGCCGCCGCGGCCGCCTTCGCGCAGCGTGCTTTCCGCGTCCACCGAGGACAGCCGCTCGTCTGCAAAGTCGACCGGCAGCCTGAAGCGCGCCTGGAGCTGGCGCGCGAAGCGGCGCGCGCGCCGCGTTATGTCGTGCTCGCCGCCGTCCATCGCGAGCGGGAGTCCGACGACGAGCCGTCCGGGGCGCCATTCACGCACCAGCGCCTCGATTTCCACAAGGCGGCGGGCGCTTCCTGACACTTCGAACATGCCTAGAGGACTCGCGAGCCGAGTCTCACTATCGCCGACGGCGACGCCGATGTAGCGCTCGCCGAAATCAAAAGCGAGAATGGTGTGGCCGGAAGGGGGGGACAGGGCCACGGCTGCCAGGCTCACGCGTGTCCTGCCTCCTCGGACAGCTTGGCGAAGTCGATGCCGAGCAGCTTCATGGCCGCGGGAAGGCGCTCTTCGACGGGAGTGTCGAAAATAATTGTGTCGTTTGCCTCCACGGTGAGCCAGGCGTTCTGCTTGATCTCGTTCTCGAGCTGTCCCGCCGCCCAGCCGGAGTAGCCGAGCGTGACCATCATTCTTGCGGGCCCGCTGCCCTGACCGACCGCCTCGAGTATGTCCTTCGAGGTCGTGAGTCCCACCGTGTCGCGCACAGAGAGCGTCGACTGCCACTTGCCGACCGGCTGGTGCAGCACGAAGCCGCGGTCGGTCTGCACCGGCCCGCCGAAGTAGATGGGCTCGCCGCCCATCGGATAGGAAGAAAGCGGCAGGCTAAGGCGCTCGAACAATGTGCCCAGGGTCATCTCGATCGGGCGGTTGACCACCACGCCTAGCGCGCCCTGCTCGCTGTGCTCGCAGACGAAGGTGAGGGTGCGCGCGAAATACGGATCGACCATGTTGGGCATGGCGATCAGAAAGTGATGGGTAAGATTGACCTGGGACATGGGAGGAAGGTCTCTATTGTAACCCCCACCCGGGACCCGCACAATTTTCGCCGATTTCAGGCGGCGGCTTTTCGCTCTTTGAGGTACCCGGCGATCCTTTCGAGCAGATCTTCTTCCTGAAAGGGCTTGCCCAGAAAATGATTGACGCCGATTTCCCTGGCATATTTCTGGTGTTTCTCGGCGGTGCGCGAGGTGATCATGATGATCGGCACATGGGCCGTGCGCGCATCGGCGCGCACGTTTCGAGTCAGATCGAAACCGTCCATGCGCGGCATCTCGATGTCGACCAGCATGGCGTCGGGAATGAACTCCTGGAGCTTTTCCATCGCCTCGACTCCATCCCTCGCGGTGACTACCAGATAGCCTTGGCGCTCGAGCAGGCGCCCGGCGATCTTGCGCACGGTGAGCGAGTCGTCCACCACCATGATCGTCGGCTGCGCCGCCGCCACCTGCGGAATGGGTGCCTGGCGCGCAGCCGCCGTCTCGGTCCCGGCCGTTTCGCGCAGCGCGAGCTGCACCGGGTTGAGGATCAGCACGATCTCGCCGGAGCCGAGCACGGTTGCGCCGGTAATACCGGCGACGCGCTGCAGTTGCGGTCCGATCGCCTTGACCACGATTTCCTGGTTGCTGCCCACCATTTCATCCACATGCAGCGAGATGGCGTTGGTCCCGCTCTTCAGGAACAACACCGGGGAAAAGCGCTTCTGCTCGGCAACCGCGTCGGCCTCCCCGAGCAGGTGCGGCAGATAGTGAAATGGAAAGCGCCGCTCTTGCCACTCGGTTTGTTGCGACGAGTAGGCCGTGACCACCTGCTCCTGTCTGAGCTGCAGCACCTGTTCGACCATCACGGCCGGGATCGCATAGGTATGGTGGCCCGCGCGCACGATCACCGCTTGCGTCACGGCGAGCGTTAGCGGCAGGAAAATGGTGAATCGCGTACCCTGGCCTTTCTTGAAATTGAGCTCGACGCGGCCGCCGAGTGCGGCGATTTCGCTGCGCACCACGTCCATGCCGACGCCGCGTCCGGCGACCTGGGTCACCTCGGTGGCGGTGGAAAGGCCGGCGTGAAAAATGAAATCCGCGATCTCCGCCTCCGACAGCGCCATCTGCGGCGCCATGAGGCCTTGCTCGATCGCCTTGGCGCGGATGCGCTCGATGTCCAGGCCGCCGCCGTCGTCGGAGAGCGAAAGCTGCACTTCGTTGCCCTCCTGCGCGAGCTCGAGGCGCAGTTCGCCGATCTCGGCCTTGCCGGCTGCCTTGCGCGCCGCGGGCATCTCGATACCGTGAGATACCGCGTTTCGCAGCATGTGCTCGAAGGGTCCGGTGATGCGCTCGAGCACGGAACGGTCGAGCTCGACCTGCGTGCCCTTGATGTCGAGGTTTGCGCGCTTGCCGATTTCTTTCGCGGTCTGGCGCACGACGCGGTACAGGCGCTCCGAGAGACTTCCGAAAGGCACCATGCGCACCCGCATCAGATCCTGCTGCAGATCACGATTGAGCCGCGCCTGCGCAAGGAGCGCCTTCTCGGTATCGCCCACGGAAATCATCAGGTTTTGGTGGATGGTCTGAACGTCGCCGACGCTTTCCGCCATCAGCCGCGTCAATTCCTGGAAGCGGGTGAATTTGTCGAACTCGAGCGGATCGAAGTCCCGCTTCGTCACTTTCGCCAGCTCGAGGCGCGATTGCATCTGCGACTCGGCCTGAATCTCGATCTCGCGCAATTGGGCGCGCAGGCGCACGACGTTGTCGGTGAGTTCGTGCATCGCGACCTTCAATACACGCACCTCGCCCTCGATACGGCTGCGCGCAATCGATACTTCGCCGGCCTCGTTGACCAGCCGGTCTACCACATCGGCTCGCACGCGCAGCAGCGCTTTTGCCTGAACCTCATGCTCTACGGCCGGCATCGCCGGCACCGGTGCCGCGTGCGCCTGCAGCGCGGCAGGTTTTTCTTCTGCCGAGCCGGGCGTCTGCAACTCCTCGAACACCACGCCCATGCGGTCCCAGGACGTTTCCAGTTCCTCGAACAGCGAGGCAGGCGGTTGCTTCACGGCGAGCGCGTTCTCGACGCGGGTTTCCATGTAATGGGTTAGCTCGCCCATCGCCATGGCGCCCGCCATGCGCGCACTGCCCTTCAGCGTGTGCAGCACCCGCTGCAGGGCCTCGCCAAGCTGGCCGTTGTCGGGATGATCGCGCCAGTCGCGCAGGGCCGCGCCCACCGCGGGAACCAGCTCGTGCCCTTCGTCGAGAAATATCTGCAGGAGTTCAGAATCAATGTCGTCACTGATGCGCGGCGCGCGGCGATCGAGCGGAATATCCTCGACCTCTTCGCCGCCCAGGGTATACGCGGGCGGCTCCACCCCGGCTGCCGCTGGCGCGGCCGGCTTCCCGGGCTCCGATTCAATCGAAGTTTCCCACGCCCGAACCGCCTGCGCGCGCGATAATGCGCCGCCGTCTTCCGGCGCCATGGTCCCCAGCGCAGCCGCGGGCGCGGATCCGACGCCTCCGAGGCGACCGATCAGTTCGGGCGACTGCTCCAGCACTCGCAACTCGACTGCGCCGGCCACCATTGCCTCGATCCTATCGATCGCCTCCCCGACCAATGCCTGCTCCGCGTCGGACAGCTCGCTCGTGGCCAGCTTTTGCAGCGTCCGCTCGAGCGCGTAGCCAAGATCGCACAGGGCCTCGAGCTTGACCGTTCCGGATATTCCCGCCAGCGTGTGCACCGCGCGCAGCAGCGCGTCCGAAACCACGCTGTGCTGGCGCAACGTTTCGTGCTCCTGCCTCATCGTCGCGATATGAGCGCGTGCCTCGCCGCTGAAAATCGCGAACAAGACCGACGAGACGCGGTGCGGGCCGAATTTGACGAACTCCCCTGGCGCGGAAGGCTTTTCGGGGGCGGGCGCAGCGGGCATCGGCGGCGGTCCTTCATCGCTGCGCGTTTTTTCGGCAAGCGTGACCAGCGCGTGCTCGTCGCTTGCTGCGCCGCCCGCCTTCAGACGCGCAACGCTGTCCAGGAAGTAGTCGAGCGCCGCGGCGATCAGCTGCAGCAACTCGGGCGTCGCGGCACGCTCTTCCTGCAGCCACACGTTCATGCTCTGCTCGACTGCCCAGGCGGCCTCGCCCAGGCGCACCAAGCCCACCATGCGGCCGCTGCCTTTGAGCGTGTGAAAGCCGCGGCGGATTGTTGTGAGCGCGTCCTTGTTGGCGTGCCGCTCCCGCACCGTATCGAGGTTTTCGCGGATCGTCGCGAGCACTTCGTCGGCCTCCTCGAGATACACCGCGAGAAGCTCCGCGTCGATCGTCTTGGCGCTCGCATCGATGAGCTTCGCGGCCTCCGGCGAGAGCGAGCTCGGCGCGGGAACGATTTTCAGCAGCGCCTCGGCAAGGAAAGGCGTCAGCGGCATGGTGCTCGCCTTGTCGAGGGCTTCCAGCGCCTGCTCGGCTGACGCCTCGAGCTTCTGGTTCGCGACCAGCCCCGCGTCCTTTTGCAGCGCAGCGAGGTTTTTCTGCAGCTCGGTCTTGATCGCAGCGTCTTCCGGCTTCTTTTTCCATTCCTCGTAGAGGCTCGCCGTCTCGCGCTGCTGCTCGGCGATATGCGCCTCGACGGTGGCGATCGGCTGCATAACCTCTGCGCCAGATCCCGCCTTCTTCACGGCGATCGGCTGCATTGCGGCATCGAAGTCGGCTTTGCCGTGCGCCAATGCCTCAATGTAGAATCCGAGGCCCGAGAGCGTCTGGGCGATGCGCTCGAAGTCCCCCTGG
>JBGPLD010000118.1:0-5099 GCA_041486325.1 Gammaproteobacteria bacterium | reverse complement strand
CGCGACGATCGGCGGCATGGCCGCCACGCGCGCCTCGGGAACCAACGCCGTGCGCTACGGCACCATGCGCGAGAACGTTCTGTCGCTCACGGTAGTGCTCGCCGACGGCCGAGTCGTCACCACATCGCGCCGCTCGCGCAAATCGGCAGCCGGCTATGACCTCACGCGGCTGTTTGTCGGGTCCGAGGGCACGCTGGGTATCATCACCGAAGCCACGGTGCGCCTGTACGCCGTGCCGGAAGCGATGTCGGCCGCACTCTGTTCCTTCCCCGACATCGCGGGCGCGGTGAATACGGTGATCCACACCCTGCAGGCAGGCGTCCCGATCGCCCGCAGCGAAGCGTTGTGCGCGACGACCATGAAGGCGATCAACGCCTATTCGAAGACGGACTACCGCGAGCAGCCGACGCTGTTTCTCGAGTTCCACGGGACTCAGGCGGGAGTGGAAGAGCAGGCGCGACTGGTGCAGGACATCGCGCGCGAGAACGGCGGCATGGACTTCGAGTGGACGACCCGGGCCGAGGACCGCACCCGCCTGTGGTCGGCACGCCACCAGGCGTACTTCGCCTGCCTGCAGCTGCGGCCCGGCGCGCGCGCGGTTTCGACGGACGTATGCGTGCCGATCTCGCGTCTCACGGAGTGCATCGTCGAGACCTCGAAGGACATTGCAAAGGCGTCGGTGCCCATACCGCTGTTCGGTCACGTCGGCGATGGCAATTTCCACTGCGAAATTCTCGTAATGCCCGAGAGCGAGGCCGAGCTTGCCGAAGCCAGGGCATTCAACGAACGGGTGGTCGACCGCGCCCTCGCCATGGAAGGCACCTGTACCGGCGAGCACGGCATCGGCATGGGCAAAATGACATCTCTGGTAAAAGAGCTCAACGGGGCTGTGGACCTGATGGCCACGCTAAAGCGCAGCTTCGACCCCGAGAATCTGATGAACCCCGGCAAGGTCGTGCGGCTTAGTGCCTAGAGTTTCAGGAAATTTTCCCGGTAGTACTTGAGCTCCTCGATCGACTCGTAGATGTCTGCGAGCGCCTCGTGCTTGCCGTGCTTGACCAGGCCTTTTGCGAGCTCCGGCTTCCAGCGCTTCGCCAGCTCCTTGAGCGTGCTGACGTCCAGATTGCGGTAGTGGAAATACGCTTCCAGTCGCGGCATGTGGCGGGCAAGGAAGCGCCGGTCCTGGCAGATTGAATTGCCGCACATCGGCGAGGTTTGTTTCGGCACGTACTGCGCAAGATGGGCGAGCATCTGATCTTCCACCGCGGCCTCCGTGAATGGCGATTGCTTCACGCGATCGATCAGGCCGGATTTGGCGTGAGTGCTCCTGTTCCAATCGTCCATCGCGGAAAGCAATTCATCGGTCTGGTGCACAACCAGCACTGGTGCCTCCGATACCGTGTTCAGCTGCGAGTCGGTTACCACGATCGCGACCTCGATGATGCGGTCGGAGTCCGGACTGAGGCCGGTCATTTCCATGTCCAGCCAGATCAGGTTGTTCTGCTCCTGCGCCATGCCGCTTTCCCGCGGGTACATGTGTAAAATGTCATTGTCGCACAATCAACTCGCTGAGCATGCACCCGTTCACGCTGGTCTTTCTTTTTGCGCTCGCGATCGTTATTGCGGCACGGCTCTGGCTGGCTCAGCGCCATATCCGGCACATTGCAGCCAACCGCGAAACCGTGCCGGCGGAGTTTGCCGGGCGCATTTCGATCGCAGCGCATCAGAAGGCCGCCGATTACACCACCGCCAAGACGCGGCTGGGCACGCTGGAGACCCTGGTGGGCGCGGCGGTGTTGCTCGGGTTCACGCTCGGCGGCGGATTGCAGGTCCTGTCCGATGCCTGGGACCACGCGTTCGCTTCGGGCGGCTACACGTATGGAATTGCGCTGATCGTCTCCGTCGCGTTGATCTCAGGCGGCATTGACTTGCCCTTCAGCCTGTACCGCACGTTCGTGATCGAGGCGCGCTTCGGCTTCAATAAGATGAGCCTGCCCCTATTCTTCATGGACCTCGCGAAGCAGGCGGCTCTGGGCGCCCTGTTCGGGATTCCGCTCATGTTCTGCGTGCTCTGGCTCATGGACCGCATGGGCGGAGCCTGGTGGCTGTACGTATGGCTGACCTGGGTCGCATTCAATCTGCTGGTGGTGACGATCTACCCCACCCTGATCGCGCCGCTGTTCAACAAGTTCACGCCGATCGAGGACGTCAACCTGAAGGGCCGGATCGAAAGCCTGCTCGCCCGATGCGGCTTTCGCGTGCAGGGTTTGTTTGTGATGGACAGCTCCAGACGATCCAGCCACGGCAACGCGTATTTCACCGGTTTCGGCGCCGCCAAGCGGATCGTGCTGTTTGATACATTGATTTCCCGGCTTCAGCCGCCGGAAATCGAGGCGGTGCTTGCTCACGAGCTGGGGCATTTTTCCCGCCACCATGTGTGGAAGCGCATGGCATTGCTGTTTTGCACCACCCTGGCATTCCTGTGGCTGCTAGGATGGCTCATCGGGCAGGATTGGTTCTACGGTGCCTTGGGCGTGCGCTCGCAGAGTACGGCGATGGCGCTCGTCTTGTTCTTCATGGTGGTGCCGGTGTTAAGTTTCCTGATGCAGCCGCTCGCATGCCTTTATTCGCGCCGGCATGAATTCGAGGCGGATGCCTATGCGGCCCGCCACGCCGACTCCGGGAGCCTGGTCCAGGCCCTGGTCAAGCTGTACCAGGACAATGCATCAACGCTTACGCCTGACCCGCTGCACTCCGCCTTTTTTGACTCGCACCCGCCGGCGGTGCTGCGCGTAGCGCGGCTTCAGGCCCGGCGGCACTGAAGGGATCAGATCATGACTTCGCTCGCCACCAGAAAATGCAGACCTCTGCCCGCCGGAACGCCGGCGCTTTCGCGCGCCGGCATCGACTCGATGCTCAAGGAAGTGCCGGGGTGGGCGTACGATGGAAAGGTAATCGCGAAGAACTGGTCGTTCAAGAACTTTCACCAGACCATGGCGTTCGTGAACGCGGTCGCATGGATCGCGCACTGCGAGGATCATCATCCCGACTTGAGCATCGGCTACAACCGCTGCCGGGTGGAATTCAGCACGCATTCCATAGGCGGGATATCCGAGAACGACTTCATCTGCGCCGCGAAGATAGAGACGCTGGGAACAGGCTGAGCACACTGCCCTGGACTCGGCGTTTTTCCGCAGGGAGAACGCTTCTGAAGACGATTTTTTCCTCGCTCAATCTTATCGAGATGCACCACATGAAGAATCTGCTTCAGGTCGAGGGAATACGCTGCCGCATCAAGAACGAAGACCTGGTCCGCCTGGCGGGCGAAGTCCCGTTTACAGAATGCGCTTTGCAGCTCGTCATTGAGCGCGACGAGGACTCTGCGGCGGCCGAAGCGGCCGTGCGGGAATTTCTGCGGCCGCAGCAACGTTCCGCCGATTCCTGGCGCTGCGGGCGGTGCGGGGAAGCGATCGAAGGGCAGTTTACGGCGTGCTGGAAATGCGGCGCCGGAAGATGAGGCGCGAGTTGAGAAAGTCGCCCTAGGTCGCGAGGCTTGCTAGGCCGATAATCAGCAGCAGCAGGAGCCACATCACGAGGGCGCGCCAGACCAGACCGATGGTGCTGTCGAGATAACCGGTATCGGCCTGCTCGCCAATGCCCAATTCGGGGCGATCGACAACTCCGCCACCCTCGATGACGGGTGACCCCAGCCTGACGCCCATTGCGCCGGCTGCGCTCGCGAGCACGACGCCCAGCGAACGATCCGGCCAATGCGAGGCTTGCGTCCTCCAGCAGTAGATCGCATCCTCGAAATCGCCCACGATCGCGAACGCAGCGGCGGTGAAGCGCGCCGGAAGCCAATCCAGCGCTGCGAATGACTGGCGCGCGAACCGGCCGAATTGCCCGAATTCCGGCACGTTCCCTGCGCTCCATCGATTCTCGAGGAACTTCGCGAGGCGATACAGGATCGCTCCGGTGGGCCCGGGCAACAGCACAAACCAGAACGCTACCGCGAAAACGTGGCGATGCGACGCGGCGAGCGCCTCCTCGATGGCAAGTCGCGCGACCCCCTCGGCATTGAGCCCCTCGCAGTTCCGGTGCCGCCAGTCGGCAAGCGTCTCCCTGGCGCTGGCGATATCGTCTTGCTTCAGCGCCAGATGGATGCCGGTAAAGTAATGGCTGCACTGCCGAAAGCCCATGGTGGCGTAGAGCGCCGCAACATTCACCACCAGCGCGAGCGCCGGACTTGCGTAGTATGCGGCGGCGTAAATCAGCCAGACCGCGAGCACAGGCGGCACCACGACGAGCACCCAGGCGATCACGCCTTGCTGCGCCTCGCCTGCGTTGAATTTCCTCTCGAGAAATGTCGCGTAGCGCGCAATTAGGGAGGACAGGTAACGGCGGTCCGCAAGCGGGTGCCATTGCTCGAGCAAGAGCGCCGCGATCAAGGAAAGGAGGCTCATGTTCCTGTAGGCAACAACGGGTCAAGATACCATATCGCCAAATCCCGGAGCGCAAGCATATGCCATGGGATCTAGCCGCTCAGCAACGAGCAGAAATTCATCAGCATCCCGGCCGTAGCCCCCCAGATGTAGTACTGCCGATACGGCACGGCGAAATAGCGCCGCCGCTGACCGTCGTGAACGACGCTATTTCGCTGGTGGTTGGAGGGATCCAGCAAGAATTCGAGCGGTACCTCAAATACTTCGGCAACTTCGAATCGGTCCGGCTGCAGCTCAAGCGGCGGCGTCACCAAGCCGACTACAGGAGTCACCCGATAGCCGGTAACAGTAAGATACTGGTACAAATTCCCAAGAATCTCGACGCGTGAAGCCGCCAGCCCGATTTCCTCTGCTGTCTCGCGCAAGGCAGTCTCTGCGGCCGATGAGTCGCCGGGCTCCGCTCGTCCGCCCGGAAAGCTGATTTGTCCGGCGTGGTCGTTCAAATGCGCCGTGCGACGGGTAAAAAGAACGGTAAGTTCGCCCTCGCGCCGTACCACCGGCACCAGCACGGCAGCCGGCCGAATTTCATCGGCCTTGCGCCAGAGGTGTCCGTCTCCGGCCGTGATCGGCTCCCCAGCGCGATCTTCGGCGAAGCGG
>JBGPLD010000117.1:0-5120 GCA_041486325.1 Gammaproteobacteria bacterium | reverse complement strand
ACATCGTTCCCTCCTCCAGGGTCTTCGCCGCATTTTAGACCCAGAACAAAAGGCTGAACAAAAGGGTCAAGAACCCGGTGCGCAAATCCGACCGCTCGCGCATGAACATCCCGTTCACCCTCGCCGACTCCAAGCTCGACGGCGAGTTTTTAAAAGGCGCGGA
This sequence comes from Gammaproteobacteria bacterium, assembly GCA_041486325.1. Lineage (GTDB taxonomy): Bacteria > Pseudomonadota > Gammaproteobacteria > Burkholderiales > SG8-39 > VBDM01. The sequence goes on along the minus strand of JBGPLD010000117.1, from coordinate 4,957 downwards.
AGCGCGCGCCATGGTGCAACTGAAAGGCCACCGCGCGGTCGGCGGAATGCGCGCCTCGATCTACAACGCCATGCCGATCGAGGGGGTGAAGCGGTTGGTGGAGTACATGAGGGAGTTTGAGGCGAAGCGCGGGTGAACCTGGGGGCTCGGGCCGCCGTTGCAGTCCCGTCCGCTCCGCCAACTATTCAAAGTCAGCCGACTCTCTTGGTTTTGGCAGCGGCGGAGCGCGCCGGATGAGATCACGTCCCGGAAAACCGCGGCGGGTGGAGGCCACAAGCTCGCGGATAAACTGCTGAGCATACGGTGCAAGAAAGCGCTGTGGATCCCAGGCGATAAGCTGCCATCGGCCTATCGATGCCCCACGGTGGACCAAGGGCACTGCTCGAAGACCCCTTTGATGCGCTTCCGCATTCGACGGCACAATCGCGATTCCATAATCCGCCGCAGCCAGCGCGATAAGCGTCTGCGGGACGGCGCTTTCCAAAAGCAAGCGCGGCCGGATACGGGCGACCTCGCAGGCGGCGTCGAACCATGCACGCGACCCAAATTCGCGCCGCAGAACCAGCAAAGGCTTGTCGACGAGCTCCGCGATATCGAGCACGGCACGGCGGCTCAGAGCATGCTTCTCCGGCAGCACGGCCAGGACGTGCATCGGACCGAGCAAGCGGCCGTTGAAGCGGCTGTCGCCCGCGGGCATGCAGGCCAGGTGAACGTCGCCCCGCGCAAGACGCTCCGCCATGCGGGCACCGCCCTCTTCCACGAGGTGAACTTCGATGCCGGGATGGCGGCGCCTGTGCCGGAGGAGAAAATCCGCGAGGAGATTCTCGATGACCTGCGGCGTTGCGCCGATCCTGAGTATTCCGGTCTCGCCGGACTTGAGCGAGCGGGCGCGCTCGCCGAGCGAGTCGGCTTCCGCCAACAGTCGGCGACTGCGCCGCAGCAGATCTTCGCCTTCGGAGGTGAGCTGAACGCGGCGGCCCGTGCGGTCGAATAGCGGCACGCCCAACTCCGCCTCGAGCGCGTGAATCTGCCGGGAGAGGGCCGGCTGGCTCAGGTTCAGGCGGGTTGCCGCACGGCCGAAGCCGCCGGCATCGGCAATGGCGGCGAAAGCGCGCAGGCGGCGGAGGTTCATTGTTGTCCCATAACATATTTGCAACGAAAGGTGAATGATAAATGCATTGGACACATCATAAGGGAGGGTCGATCATTCCGGGGCGGATGCGCTGAAATGGAGGAATGGTCATGAGGGATCGCAAGGTTCGGATAGTTTTCGCCGCGTCACTGGCTGCGCTGTGCACCCAACCCGTCTGGCAGGCTCGGGCGGACGTGGTAACGGAGTGGAACGCGATCGCGCTCAATGCGACCGCAATTCCACCCAACTCCATCCTGCAATCGCGCGTGCTCGCCATCGTACACGGAGCAATCTATGACGCGGTAAGAGCTGTCGACGGGAAAAGCGCCGCGTATGCAGTCGATGTCAAGGCGCCTGCCGGAACCTCGATCGAGGCCGCGGTTGCGGCGGCCGCTCATGGCACCCTCGTGCGGCTCGCGCCGGCGCAGAAGCCCGTGCTGGACGCCGCCCTGACCACCACGCTGGCCAAGATCGCTGATGAGCGGGGCAAGGGCGATGGCATAAGCGTGGGCGAGCAGATCGCGGAAAAGATCGTGGCGTTGCGCCGCAGCGACCAGTCTACCGCGAGCGCCACCTTCACTCCAAAGCCGGGTGCCGGCCTCTATCAACCCACCCCGCCTCATTCAATGCCGGCGATCCTGCCGCAGTGGGGTGCCGTTACGCCGTTCGTTCTGCGCAGCAGGAGTGGTGTTCAATTCAACGGGCCACCAGCGATCGCAAGCGCCGAGTTTGCGCGCGACTTCGCCGAGGTGAAACGCGTCGGCAAGCGCGACAGCGCGACGCGTACTGCAGACCAGACGGCCGCCGCGATTTTCTGGACGGTGCAGACTGCCGTCCCGTGGCACGCAGCTGCGCGCGCCGCATCGGCAGCCAAGGGCTTGTCGGTATCGGATAACGCCAGATTGTTCGCGCTGTTGTCGATGGCAACCGCCGACTCGCAGATTGTCGCGTTCGACGAAAAGTACAAGCGCCCGCACTGGCGGCCGGTCACCGCGATCCGGGCGGCCGCGAACCTCAACGTCGCGCCGCTCGAAGGCGATCCGAACTGGGAGCCGCTGTTGGGCACGCCACCCCATCCCGAATACCCGTCGGCACATGCCGTCTTTTCCGGCGCCGCGGAAACAGTCCTGAAGGGATTCTTCGGAACGGACGTCGTCCGCTTCAGCGTGACATCTCCGCCGATCTTCGGAGTCACGCGCACCTATAGCCGTTTTTCAGAGATGGCTGAGGAAGTCGACAATGCGCGCGTCTGGGGCGGCATTCATTTCCGCAGCGCCGACAAGGACGGCAGCGCTGTCGGACGCAAAATCGGCGAGATCGTGATGCGGGATTTTCCGAAGGCGGCGGAGCACCTCGCCGCTCAGCCATGACCGTCCGGAGCAAGTTTCTGTCATATGGGTTTGCGGCACTTCTTTTTGCGCCCGCCTGGGCTCAAGAGGCAGGCAAAGCCGAAATGCGGATCCTGGTAGGTTTCCCTGCCGGGGGAACCGTCGATGCAATTGCCCGGAGCGTTGCGGACAAACTGAAAAACGCGGCGGGCGGGCCGGTGTTGATCGAAAACAAGCCCGGCGCAGCGGGCCTTGTCGCCGTGAAAAATCTTCTCGCATCACCGCCTAACGGCACCGTAGTGCTGTTGGCTGGCGTAAGCGCAGTCGCCATCGAGCCAATCATCCGTCCCAGGGAGCAGTTCGACCCTACCAGGGATCTGGCACCGATCACTCTGGCTACCCGATCCGAATACGGGCTCGCGGTCGCAAATGCGTTGAATGTCAGAAACCTGCAGGAGCTCGTCCAGTGGGCGAGGGCCAACCCTTCCAAGGCGGCTTTCGGCAGCCCGGGGGCAGGCAGCCTGCCCCATCTTTTCGGAGTGCTGTTCGTCCGCTCAGCCGGGATCGATATGCCCCACGTGCCTTTCAAGGGCGGCGCGCCGTTGATCACCGATCTTATCGGCGGGCACATCCCGGCGGGCGTGAGCCCGTTGACCGATTACATCGAACACCACAGGAACGGGAAGCTGCGTCTGCTGGCGACCAGCGGTGCCGCGCGTTCCGCATCCACTCCGGATGTCGCGACCTTTGCCGAACAAGGGTTCAAGGAAGCACAGGCGACCATCTGGTTCGCATTTTGGGCCCCGGCCAAAACACCTGCGACGATCATCACCCGGCGTAACCGGGAGATAATCGAAGTCCTGCAGATGCCGGAAGTGCGGGAACGGCTGCTCAAGCTCGGACAGGGACCGATCAGCAGCACGCCCGAGGAACTCGCCAAACTGACGGCATCGGAAATGGCGAAGTGGGCGCCGATCGTGAAAGAATCCGGATTCACTCCGGAGCAGTGATCGAGGAGCCGACATGTTCAGCACGGAGCAACTGATTGCCGATTGCCGAAGGGCGCTGGAGGAGAGCTCACCTCAAGACGCGATCAAAGAGATCGCCAGGCGCGCGATTTCGGATCCGGCAGGAGTGGTGCGTGCGCTGGGTACGCCACGGCAGTCGCAAATCATCACATTGCACCAGTCTCCCGAGCTGACGATCCTGAATATCATCTGGGCGCCGGGAATGTCGATCTATCCGCACGATCACCGGATGTGGGCAGTCATCGGCGTTTACGGCGGGAGAGAGGACAACGTCTTCTACAGGCGCACGCCGGACGGTTTGGTCCGGGCAAGCGCGAAGCAGCTGGAAACCGGAGACGCCGTTCTCCTGAACGCGCAAACTGTCCACGCTGTAACCAACCCGCTCGGTGAGTTCACCGGCGCGATTCAAATCTACGGAGGCGATTTTTTCGGGGTCCCGCGTTCCGAGTTCGACCCTGAGACCCTCGAAGAGCGGCCTTTCGACGTGGAAAAGGCCAAGCAAGTGTTCCTCGATGCCAATAAGAGACTCCAAGCTTGATCCGGGGCGCAAATGAAGCGAAGCGCGGCTGATCCGCTCTCGGTCAAACGCCTACTACGTTCATCCCGAGCGACTTGGCGCTCTTGATCATCGCGTCGTCGAGGCAGAGGATGCCCTGTGCGTTCAGACTTGCTGCGATGGCAAGGTGAAGCGCGTCGCCCGCCCTCAGCTTCAACTTGTCGTCACCCGCCAACTCGGCGGCGCGGCGGAATTCCTCCCGTCCGGGAACGGCCACCGTGCAATGTTTCTCTGCGAATTCACGGACCCGCGCCGTGGCCTGTTTCGCGAGGTTCGCTGCCGCCCGGCCGGTGCGCACCTTGATCGCGGCAGCCGAAGCGAACTCGACCAAAGACCATTCGCTGATCGCCAGCCGCTCGCCCGAAGACTCGAGCCAGGCTATGACCGCCTCGCTCTTCGGCTCCCGGATGAAGACCGGAACCAGGGCGCTCGTATCGACGTAGATCATCAGTAGCGCGCGCCGCGGCGCATCTCCCCGACCACCGGCGCCGTTTCCTTCTGACGGTCGAGGAATTGGCGCAGGCGGCGCGATTCGGCCTTGCCGATCGCACGGCCTTCCGGGGCGAGGACCAGGCGCCCGTCGGGAGAGACCTCCGCGATAAGCGTGTCGCCCTCGACCACGCCGATCTTTTTGGCCGATTCCGCCGGCAGGCGCACCGCGAGGCTGTTGCCCCACTTCGACACCGTGAGTTGCATCCGCAGTCCCTTGGTCGCCATCGCATCACCCCAAATGTATCTACACGTGTCTACATCGTAGACGCCGGGATGGGTCTTGTCAATGCCCGACCGGTGCTGCGGCAATTCTGCTCTCCAGGCAGCTCCCCGAGCAAATCTGTATTGGAAGGAACAACAGGTCGGGCCCGACTATAATTCGTTGCGAAGAGCGGAGAAATATGAAACGCGCTATTACTTT
>JBGPLD010000116.1:0-5138 GCA_041486325.1 Gammaproteobacteria bacterium | reverse complement strand
GTACATCGGCCCCGGCAGATTGGTCGAATCGGCGTTCCAGTACAGCAGGTCGAATGCCTCGGGCGATTTGCCCTTGAGATAATTGCTGACCACGTAGGACCAAACGAGGTCGTTCGCGCGCAGCGCCGAAAACGCGATCGCGAGCTCGCGCCCGGGCATGATGCCGCCTGCGCCGATCGCGGCCTCGCGAATCTTCACGCTCGCCTCGTCCACGAACAGGGCGATCTCGCCGGTGTCGGAGTAATCCAGCATCGAGGCGAGAAACGTGGCGCTCTCGACGCGCTCCTCTTCGCGCGCGGCCATCACCGCGAGCGCCGCGGCCAGCATGGTGCCGCCGACGCAAAAGCCGAGCGCGTTTATTTTTTCTGTGCGGGCGATCGCACTCGAAACTTCGATTGCCTTGAGCACGCCCTTGCCGATGTAGTCGTCCCATTCGAGGTGGCCGAACTCATCCGTGATGTTTCGCCAGGACACCATGAACACGGTATGGCCCTGATCCACCGCGTAGCGCACGAAGGAATTTTCCGGCTGCAGATCGAGGATGTAGTACTTGTTGATGCAGGGCGGCACCATGAGCAGGGGCCGCTTGTACACGGCGTCGGTGCGCGGTGCGTACTGGATGAGCTGTACGAGCTCGTTCTCGAACACCACCGCGCCCTCGGTGGCGGCGATGTTTCGCCCGAGCTCGAACACGGATTCGTCGGTGGTGGAGATGCGCCCTTTCTGCACGTCCTCGATGAGGTGGCGAATGCCGAGCGCCAGGCTCTCGCCCTGGGTCTCGAGCGCGAGCTTGATCGCGTCGGGGTTGGTCGCGGCAAAATTCGCCGGGCTCATGGCGTCGGTAAACTGGTGCGTGGCGAAGCGAAGGCGCTCTTTCGCGTGCGGCTCGATCTCGAGCGACTCGACGAAATCAGACAGGAAGCGCGTATTGATGAGGTAGTTCTGGCGCAGCCAGTCGAACCAGGGGTTCTGCTGCCATTCGGCCGAAGAGAAACGGCGGTCGCCGCGCTCGGGCAGCGCGACAGGCGCGGCGTCCTTCCCGGCCTCGCGCGCGAGCGTCGCCTGCCACAGGGCCGCCTGCTGCCCGAGATACTGCGCCTGCAATTCCGCGAGCTTCGCGGCGTTCACGCCTATCGACTGCAGTGAGCGGGATAGCTCAGGGTCGGGCTGCGCCCCGGGCGCCCCGAAGAAATTCTGCAGCAGCGCCCGGCCGGCGGCGGCGTACTGCTCGAACGGGGATGGGGCTTGAGCGCTCAATCAGGCTCCCGGCAATTGCACGCCCCCGGGCGTTGAGTACCCTGAGGTCCTTGAAAGTGTGCGGATTATTGCACTGCACAATAAGAAATGTCAAGGAAACTTCATTGCCTGGCGAGAAGATTGTCTTCACAGTTTATTAAGGGCTGATTCACCCGACTTCGTGAGACCTTTCTCACGTATCACAAAGGTTTGCGGGACGCCGCCGAAAGCGTAAAGTACCGCCAAGAAGACGAATTGGCCGTTCCAGGGGAGGAGCAGATGAGTTCGCAGGGCGCCATGCGGCTCAGACAGATTCTTGCCACGGGCTCGCGTGCCGAGCTCAAGGCAGCTATCGTCTCCATTGCCCGCGAGCTCGGCTTCCGCTACTTCATGTACTGCGGGAAGTTTTCCCGCATCCGCAATACCTGTTGTGAGATCCACCTCGACAATTGCCCTGCGGGCTGGCATCGGTACTGCCTCGATCGGGGCCTCGATCCCCTGCCCGGGCCCTTGCGCCGACTCGCCCTGCAGGAAGTCACCCCTGTGGGGTGGCAGCCGGCCGCCCGGAAGCACCACGAAGCCTTCGCCAAGGCGCGTAAATTCGGACTGGTGACCGGCGTCACCCTTGCGGTGCACGGGCCGCGCGGCCAGTGGAGCCTGAGCAGTTTCATCATGGATCACGAGGGCGTCGCCGCGCAACGCCGTATCCGGGCGACGCTGCCGGATTGCCAGCTCGTTGCGTGCGCGGCTCACTGCGCGGCAAGCCGCCTCGTCAAGCGCCGTCTCGACCCGGCGGCGCAGGTGCGGCGAGTAGTGGATACCGGCTGTCCGGAGCTCAGCGAGCGCGAGCACCAATGCCTGATCCGTTTGGCGGCCGGAAAATCAACATGGGAAATCGCCAATGCGCTGGAGATATCCGAACGCACGATTGTTTTTCACCTCGCCAACGTGCGCGAAAAGCTGGGCGCGATCAACTCGCGCCACGCCGTCGCCAGGGCCATATCGCTCAATTTGATCGCGGCCGGCTAGAGCCGGGTAAGCGGTGCGGTCCGGGTCAAGTCCCGCTCAGGGGCTTGACCGATTCAGTCGCAAGACATTCCGCAGGGGCGGCAATAAAATTCCGGGCACCTCTAAATCGTCCCGGAATGTCGCCTGGAAGTAACACTGCAGCCTTATACTGCGTGGAGTAATCTTGAGCCAGGGAAAATTCATGCGCTGCAGCATCCATCGCAGGGGCGGCAATCGGCCGGGGGGCTTTACTCTCCTCGAGTTGCTCGTCGTGGTGGCCATCATCGGCCTCCTGGTCGGATTTGTTGCGCCGCGCTACTTCGGCCAAATCGGCAAGTCCGAAGTCACCACGGCAAAGGCGCAGATCGACGCGCTCGAAAAAGCGCTCGATCAATTCCGTCTCGACACCGGCCATTACCCGAGCACCGAGCTCGGGCTTGCGGCACTCGTCAACCGGCCGCCGAACGAGCCGAAATGGAACGGGCCCTACCTGAGAAAGGAAGTGCCGCTCGATCCCTGGAGCAAGGCTTACGTCTACAAATTTCCCGGCGAGCGCGGCGACTACGACATCCTGTCCTACGGTAAAGACGGGCAGCCGGGAGGAACCGGAGAGAATGCCGATATTACCAATCACTAGATCGAGCCGGGTCCGATGCGTTTCGAGTTGAAAGCGGTAGGCCAGGATGGACGCGTCGAGTCGCTCGATTTTCAGGGCCACGATGAGGCCAGTGCCGTGCAGCAGGCCGAAAGCCGCGGCTATACCGTGCTCGCGGTGCGCCCGCGGGCCGGATTCACGCTCCCGTGGAAAGGCAGCCTTGAGCGCTTTCCCGTCGTGTTGTTCAGCCAGGAGCTGCTCGTGCTTTTGAATGCCGGTCTGCCCCTCGTGGAATCAATCGAGACATTGGCCGAGCGCGAGCGCCGCGGCGAATTCCGCGCGATGCTCGAGCGCATCTGCATAATCGTGCGCCAGGGAAACTCGCTGTCTTCGGCGCTCGAGCAGTTCCCGCAATCGTTCTCCCCGCTCTACGTCGCCACCGTCCAGGCGAGCGAGAAGACCAGCGATCTCGGGCCCGCGCTCGCGCGCCATGTCGCCTACCAGAACCAGATCGACGCCATCCGCAAGCGGCTGGCGAACGCGGCGATCTATCCGGCGCTCCTGATCGGTGTCGGCGGACTCGTAAGCCTGTTTCTCCTTTTCTACGTCGTGCCGCGCTTCAGCCACATTTACGAGGAACGCGGTGTCGATCTTCCGATATTTTCGAGGGTGCTCCTCGCGTGGGGGCAGCTTGTCGAGGGCCATGGCCTGCTCGTGGTGGGGGCGCTCGCCGCTCTGGCGGTCGCCGCGGCATACGCACTGCGACAGGTGTCGGTGCGGGCAAGAATTGGAAACGCCCTTTGGCGCCTGCCCGCGATTGGCGAGCGATTGATGCTGTATCAGCTCGCGCGCTTCTACCGCACCATAGGCATGCTGTTGCGTGGCGGCACGCCGCTTCTGTCCGCGCTGCGGATGAGCGCTGACCTGTTGCATCCGGTCCTGCGTTCGCGCCTGGCTGCGGCGAGCCGCGCGATCAGCGAGGGCAATCCTGTTTCCAAGTCGATGGAAGCGAACGACCTCACCACGCCGGTGGCCCTGCGCCTGCTCGCCGTCGGCGAGCAAAGCGGAAACATGGGCGAGATGATGGACCGGATCGCAACATTCCACGACGAGGAGATCTCGCGCTGGATCGACTGGTTCTCGCGGCTGTTCGAGCCGATTCTGATGGCCATAATCGGACTCGTGATCGGCGGAATAGTGATACTCATGTACATGCCGATCTTCGAGCTCGCGGGGAGTATTCAATGAGCATTGCGCAAGGCGATTCGCTCATGGCTATCGACGGTTCGGAGATCGATGAGGCCCGCGTGGCCGCCGCCGGCGCACGGCGCCGTCTTGTAGACGTTCTGGAGGAAAAGCTCGGCCTCGACCCGGACAGCTTTGTCGTCCGGCTCGGTGCAACGCTGCGCCTGCCGGTGATGCGCATGGACGATCTGCGCCGCTTTGCGCCCGCGTTTGACGCCCTGCCCTTCAACGAGTGCTCGCAGCACGGCTGCGCGCTGCTGCGCAGCGACAACGGCGCGCTGTCGCTGGCGACGGATGACCCGTTTTCCGTCGAGCAGCAGGCGTGGGCGGAAGAGCGCATCGCCGATGTGTTCTCCTGGTGCCTGGTGCACCGCGGAGACCTCACGGCGTTTCTCGCCAGCCACGAGGAGACCCTGCGCGCCCTGGACGCGGTGCGGGCCGATTCGGCCACCGCGAGCGAGGAGACCGGAGGCATCGAGGACCTGTCGCTCAAGGCGATCAGCGACGAGTCAAGCGAAGTCGTGCGCCTGGTGCGCTCCACGCTTCGCGATGCACTCAAGATCGGCGCGAGCGATATCCATCTTGAAACCATCGCCGCGGGGCTGACGATCAAGTTTCGCATCGACGGAATCCTGTCGCAGATCAAGTTCATCCAGGACCCGAAACAGGCCGAGCAGGCGATCTCGCGCGTGAAGGTGCTCGCCGAGCTGGACATCACCGAGCGGCGCGTGCCGCAGGACGGGCGCTTCAAGGCATTCGACCGCGGGCGCGCGATCGATTTCCGCGTCTCCATCATGCCGAGCATTTTCGGCGAGGACGCCGTGCTGCGCGTGCTCGACAAGCAATCGCTCTACGAAAGCACCCGTCAGCAACTGAGCCTCGACAGCCTGGGCTTCGAGCCGCAGGACATCCGCACGCTGCGGCGCCTCTCGCACGAGCCCTACGGGATGCTGCTCGTCACCGGGCCGACCGGCAGCGGCAAGACCACCACGCTCTACGCCGCGATCACCGAGATCAACAACGGCCAGGACAAGATCGTCACCATCGAGGACCC
>JBGPLD010000115.1:0-5145 GCA_041486325.1 Gammaproteobacteria bacterium | reverse complement strand
GTATTGGCGGGGTTGCCGACCACCAGCACCTTGACATTGCGGCTCGCGACCGCATTCAGCGCCTTGCCCTGCGGCGCGAAAATCTTGCCGTTGGCTTCGAGCAGGTCCTTGCGCTCCATGCCCGGGCCGCGCGGCCGCGCGCCGACCAGCAGCGCGAATTCCGCGTCCTTGAAAGCGACCATCGGATCCGATGCCGGCGCCATGCCGTGCAGCAGGGGGAAGGCGCAATCGTCGAGCTCCATCATCACGCCCTTGAGCGCCTTCTGCGCCTTTTCGTCGGGGATCTCGAGCATCTGCAGGATGACCGGGCGGTCCCGTCCGAGCATCTCGCCGGCGGCGATCCTGAAGAGAAGGCTGTAGCCGATCTGGCCGGCGGCGCCGGTGACTGCGACACGAACTGGCGATTGGGCCATATAAAAAACTCCGCGAAGAAAATGGATCGAATCTTATCCGGCTTGGCGCTTTTGCGCAGCACCGCCGGGAAGCCTGTTATAATCTTGACTCCCGTCAAGAGTCCGAGTAGCCCGCGAACCTCCGGAGGATGCTGTTACATGCCTGATCTGGCGGCGAAAAAGAAGCGTCCCCTCTGGTACAACCTCAGTCCTCTCAATCTTCCGGTTCCGGGCCTGGTTTCTGTTCTTCACCGCATCAGCGGCGCGCTGCTCTTCCTCGGTCTTGTCTGGTTCTTGTTCCTCTTGGACATGAGCCTTTCCTCAGAGAGCGGATTTGCGCGCCTGCGGATCTATGTGGCTCATCCTCTGGTGAAGTTGTCGCTGCTCGTTTTCCTGTGGGCCTACCTGCATCACTTGTGTGCCGGCGTCCGGTACCTGTTTCTGGATATCGATAAAGGCGTAGAGCTCGGCACGGCTCGCATCACCTCGTTCGCGGTGCTCGTGCTCAGCCTTTCGCTTACGGCTTTCATCGGAGCCAGGCTATGGTGAAACGCGTCATCGTCGGCGCGCATTACGGACTCAGGGACTGGCTTGCGCAGCGCGTTACCGCGCTCGTGATGCTCGCGTATACGCTGCTTTTTCTGCTGGCGCTGGGCCGCGGGCCGGTGAATTATGCCTCGTGGAAGGCGCTGTTCGCGCAGGGATGGATGCGCGTCGCGACCTTTCTTTTTCTCGTGAGCACGCTGATTCATGCCTGGATCGGCGTTCGCAACATTCTGATGGACTATGTCAAGCCGGCCGGCTGGCGCCTCACACTGCAGGTGATCGTGATACTCGCTCTGGCGGGCTGCGGCGGCTGGGCCCTGCCGATTCTCTGGAGAAGCTGAATTGGCGATTGTGAAGCGCAGCTTCGATGCCGTCGTCGTCGGCGCGGGGGGCGCCGGCCTGCGCGCGGCGCTGCACCTTTCCGAGGCAGGATTGAAAGTGGCGGTGCTGTCGAAGGTATTTCCCACGCGCTCGCACACCGTCGCGGCGCAGGGGGGCATCGGCGCGGCGCTCGGCAACATGGGGGAGGACTCCTGGCTGTGGCACATGTACGACACGGTCAAAGGCTCCGACTGGCTCGGCGACCAGGACACGATCGAGTTCCTGTGCCGCGAGGCTCCGAAAGCGGTGTATGAGCTCGAGCATTTCGGCATGCCGTTCGACCGCAACGAGAACGGCACCGTCTACCAGCGACCCTTCGGCGGACACTCGCAGAATTTCGGCGAGCGCCCGGTGCAGCGCTCCTGTTGCGCCGCCGACCGCACCGGGCACGCCATGCTGCACACGTTGTACCAGCAGAACATTCGCGCCAGGACGCAATTTTTCGTCGAATGGATGGCGCTCGATCTGATCCGGGATGCCGGCGGCCGGGTGCTCGGGGTCACCGCGCTCGAAATGGAAACCGGGGAGGTGATGGTCCTGCATTCGCGGGCGACCCTGTTCGCCACCGGAGGAGCGGGGCGCATTTTCTGGTCGAGCACCAATGCCTTCACCTGCACGGGCGACGGCCTCGGCATGTCGGCGCGCGCGGGCATTCCGCTCGAGGACATGGAATTCTGGCAGTTCCATCCGACCGGCGTGGCCGGGGCCGGAGTGCTGATCACGGAGGGCGTTCGCGGAGAAGGCGGATATCTGCTCAACAGGAACGGCGAGCGCTTCATGGAGCGCTACGCCCCGACCAGCAAGGACCTCGCATCCCGGGACGTCGTGTCGCGGGCGATGGCGACCGAGATCAAGGAAGGACGCGGGGCCGGCGAGCACGGCGACTATTTGCTGCTGAAGCTCGATCATCTGGGGCGCGAGGAGATCGACAAGAAGCTGCCGGGTATCCGCGAAATCGCCAGAAAGTTCGCCAATGTCGATCCGGTCAAGGATCCTATTCCCGTGGTGCCGACGGTGCACTACATGATGGGCGGCATCCCGACAAATTATAGGGGTGAGGTGATCGCGCCCGAATTCTCGAACGGGCGGGGCAATCCCGAAGCCGTGGTGCCGGGCTTCTACGCCGCCGGCGAATGCGCCTGCGCCTCGGTGCACGGGTCCAACCGCCTCGGCACCAATTCGCTGACCGACCTGCTGGTGTTCGGCAAGGCGGCCGCCGCATCGGTGATCAAGTTCCTGAAGGAGAACCCCGGGCTCAAGGACCTGCCAAAGGACGCGTCCGATCGCACGCTGGCGCGCCTCGCGAGGCTCGACAACCAGAAAAACAGCGAAAACGTCGCGGAAGTGGCCAGGGACATGCGCCGCGGCATGCAGGCGCACTGCGGAGTGTTCCGCTTTCCGGACCTGCTTGCAGAGGGCGTCAAGAAGATTCGCGAGATCTCCGACCGGGCCGGCCGCACGGGCATCAAGGACAAGAGCAAGGTGTTCAACACCGCGCGAGTCGAGGCCCTCGAGCTCGACAATCTGGTCGAAGTGGCGCGCGCCTCGATGGTTTCGGCCGAGGCGAGAAAGGAGTCCCGCGGGTCGCACGACCGCGCCGATCATCACAGCCGCGACGACGTCAACTGGCTCAAGCACACGCTGTGGTACAAGGACGGCGACCGGCTGGATTACAAGCCGGTGCACATGAAACCGCTGACGGCGCGGACGATCGAGCCGAAGGTTCGCACTTATTGAAAGGTCGAATGAACCGCCAAGGACGCGAAGGACGCCAAGGAAGGATTTCCTTCGAATTCCTTTGCGTCCATGGCGTATTTGGCGGTTAGATAAAAAGGCTAAAACCATGCGCTTCCGAATATTTCGATACGACCCGGACAAGGACGAGAAGCCCTATATGCGGGACTACGATGTCCGGCTCGATGAACACGACCGCATGCTCCTTGATGCGCTCGAGCGCATCAAGGAAGAGGACGATTCGCTGTCCCTGCGCCGTTCCTGCCGCGAGGGCGTCTGTGGTTCCGACGCGATGAATATCAACGGGAAGAACGGCCTGGCCTGCATCACCAGGCTGTCCGACCTGAAGGAACCCGTCGAGCTGCGGCCGCTGCCCGGACTTCCGGTAATCCGCGACCTGATCGTAGACATGACCCAGTTCTTCAATCAATACTATTCGATCAAGCCCTATCTCATCAGCAACGATCCGCCGCCGGAGAAGGAACGGCTGCAGTCGCCTGCGGAGAGAGAGGAACTCGATGGCCTGTACGAATGCATCCTGTGTGCCTGTTGCTCCACTTCCTGCCCGTCATTCTGGTGGAACCCCGACAAGTTCGTCGGACCCGCCGGCCTGCTGCAGGCCTACCGGTTCATCGCCGACAGCCGCGACCAGGCGACGAGCGAACGGCTCGACAATCTCGAGGATCCTTACCGGTTGTTTCGCTGTCACAGCATCATGAACTGCGTGGATGCCTGCCCCAAGGGTCTCAATCCGACCCAAGCCATCGGCAAGATCAAGGAGCTGATGGTCAAGCGCGCGGTATGAGGGTAGCCAACCGCCAAGTACGCCAAGGACGCCAAGGAAACCTGACTTGGTCTTTCCTTTGCGTCCATGGCGTCCATGGCGGTTGATTGGGCCTTTCCATGATGACGACGGTCGAAATGAACCGCTTGCGCTGGCGCTGCCGCCGCGGATTGCTCGAAAACGACCTGGTGCTCGAGCGTTTTCTCGACAGGCACGGCGCCGAGCTCGAGGGCGAGCGCCTGCAGGCTTTCAGGAATCTGCTCGACTATGACGATAACGAGCTCTGGGCCTTGCTCAGCGGGAGCGGGCATTGCGGCGACGCGGGGCTCGATGAATTGGTCCTGTTATTGCGGCGCTGCTGACGCAGAGCTGCAACATTTTGGAGAAACGCGATGAGCTCCACGAAAAAGGCCGTGCTTTCCTGCGACGGAAAGTCGATCGAGTTTCCGGTCCTGGCGGGCAGCATCGGACCGGAGGTCGTCGACATCCGCACCCTGTACGCCAGGACGGGGATGTTTACCTACGATCCAGGCTTCATGTCGACGGCGAGCTGCAGCTCGAAAATCACCTACATCGACGGCGATCAGGGCGTGCTGCTGTACCGGGGCTATCCGATCGAGCAGCTTGCGACGCATTGCGACTTTCTCGAGATCTGCTTCCTGTTGCTGAGGGGCGAGCTGCCGGACAGGCAGGAGAAAAAGGAGTTCGTCGATACCGTGACGCACCATACGATGGTGCACGAGCAGCTCGCAAGGCTGTACACCGGATTCCGGCGGGATTCGCACCCGATGGCGGTGATGGTCGGGGTGGTGGGCGCGCTCTCGGCCTTCTACCACGACTCGCTCGACATCAACAATCCCCAGCACCGGGAGATCTCGGCTTTCCGTCTGATCGCGAAGCTGCCGACCATCGTGGCGATGGCCTACAAGTACTCGATGGGCCAGCCGTTCATGTATCCGAAAAACGACCTTTCCTACACCGCTAATTTCATGCGCATGATGTTCGCGGTGCCGACCGAGGAATATAAGATCAACCCGGTGCTGGTGCGTGCGCTCGACCGGATCTTCATCCTGCACGCCGATCACGAGCAGAACGCCTCCACTTCGACCGTCCGGCTTGCCGGGTCATCGGGAGCCAATCCTTTTGCCTGCATCGCCGCGGGCATCGCCTGCCTGTGGGGCCCGGCGCATGGCGGCGCGAACGAGGCCTGCTTGCAGATGCTGGAGGAGATCGGGGACGTGTCCAAGGTCGGCGATTTCATCAAGAAGGCGAAGGACAAGAATTCGGGCGTGCGGCTGATGGGCTTCG
>JBGPLD010000114.1:0-5184 GCA_041486325.1 Gammaproteobacteria bacterium | reverse complement strand
GTGAATTCGCCGGTGATGGTATTGAGTTCCCGTTGCGCGATGCGCAGTTCCTCGGCAAAGAGTTCGCTATGTGCCATTGCCTGCTGCGCCTGCTCGAGCGCCCCGGCAACGCGCTCGAGCGCCGCCAGGTGCCGCGCCCGCGCCATGAACACGTCCTCGCCGCTCGATTGCCAGCCGGCCAGCGCGAGCAGTGCGCGGCGCAGCGCATCGATACCCTCGCCGGTCCTGGCCGAGACATGGACGCGGGGGCCGCCGGCGCCCTCTTCCGAGCGCGGTGCTTCGCCGGTAAGATCGATCTTGTTGAACACGGTGACGGAATTCAGCTTTCCCGGCAGGCGCGCAACGATCGCCCGATCGGCGGCGCCGATGCCGGTGCGCGCATCGACGATCAGAAGAAGCACGTCCGCTTTTCCGATGGCGTCCCAGGTGCGGGCGATGCCGATCGCCTCGACCTTGTCCGCCGTGTCGCGCAGCCCGGCGGTATCGATGATGTTCATCGGCACGCCTTCGATCTGAATGGTCTGGCGCACCGCGTCCCGTGTCGTGCCGGGAATTTCCGTGACAATGGCGAGCTCTTCGCCGGCAAGACGATTGAGAAGCGATGATTTTCCTACGTTAGGCTGGCCGGCCAGCACGACCTGAAGGCCGCTGCGCAGCACGCTGCCTTGCCGGCCGCGCTCCAGCGCCCGAGCGAGATCTTCACGCAACTGCCCGATCCGCTTGTCCGCGTGCTCCCGGTCGGACGCATCGATTTCCTCTTCTGGAAAATCGAGCGTCGCTTCGACAAGCATCCGCAGCTCGACAAGCTGCTTAGCGAGTCCCTCGATCACCGCCGAGAATTCACCACGCAGCGATCTGAGCGCGCAGCGCGCAGCCGCCTCGGTCGCCGCTTCGATCAGGTCGGCGACGCCTTCGGCCTGCGCCAGATCGATCTTGTCGTTCAGGAATGCGCGGCGAGTAAATTCGCCAGGCTCGGCGAGGCGCGCGCCGAGTTCGACACAACGCCTCAGAAGCATCTGCAGGACCACGGGGCCCCCGTGCCCTTGCAGCTCAAGCACGTCTTCGCCGGTGTAGGAAGCCGGCGCCGGAAAGTACAGCGCAATGCCATCATCGATCGGCTCGCCGTCCCTGGAGCGAAAGCTCGTGCGCGTGGCAACGCGGGGGGCCGGAATCTTTTCGAGCAGTTGCGAAGCAATCGGCTTCAGGTCCTTTCCCGAAATTCGCACGATGCCGATTCCGGCGCGCCCCTGGGCGGTTGCTATTGCAGCAATGACATCTGAAGGCGCGCTCATAAAGGCCCCGCCGGCCGGCGGCGCGCGCGGCGGATTACCGCCTCGCGCTGGCGGCGGCCTTTTGTCCCCCGATCATGCGGGTAATCTGCCATTGCTGCAGGATCGACAGGATGTTATTGATGAACCAGTAGAGCACCAGTCCGGAGGGAAAGAAGTAGAACATGACCCCGAACGCGAACGGCATGATCATCATGACCTTCGCCTGCACCGGGTCGGGCGGGGTGGGGTTCATCTTGGTCTGGATGATCATCGAGAGCATCATCAGCGTCGGCAGCACGTAAAAGGGATCCTCCGCCGACAAATCGTATATCCACAAATAAAAAGGTGCGTGCCGCAACTCCACGCTTGCGAGCAATACCCAGTAGAGCGAAATGAATACCGGAATCTGCACCAGAATGGGGAGGCATCCGCCGAGCGGATTGATCTTCTCCGTCTTGTAAAGATCCATCATCGCTTGATTCATCTTCACCCGGTCATCGCCGTACTGCTCGCGGAGCCTCGTCAACCGTGGTGTCACCAGCTTCATTTTCGCCATGGAGCGATAGCTCGCCGCCGACAAGGGGAAAAAGATCAGCTTGATGACCACGGTGAGCAGGATGATCGCGAGCCCCCAGTTTCCCAGCCAGCCATGGAAGAACTTAAGCACCCAGAAAAGCGGCGCCGCGATCACGGTGAGCCATCCGTAGTCGACGACCAGATCCAGACCCGGAGCAAGTTCCTTGAGTGCGTCCTGGTCCTGCGGCCCGGCATAAAGCGGCACCTCGACGCGCGCGGTGGCGCCCGGCGCAACCGGTCCAACCGGCACGATTACTCCAACGGCGTATAAATCGTCGGCGAGCTTTCGCATGTATATCTCGCGCGGCGTCTTGTCCTGTGGAAGGAGCGCCGCGACAAAATAGTGCTGTACGATAGCGATCCACCCGTTGTCAGGCGTCTTTGGATAAGACGCCTTGCCCTTGTCGATATCCGAAAAAGCCACTTTCTGGAACTTGTCCTGCGCCGTATAGACCGCGGCGCCTGTATACGTCTGCACCATGTGCGGGTCGCCCGCCGGGGACTTGGCGTCGCGCGTGAGCTGGAAATACGCGTGCGTGGCGAGCGGAGCTGCGGTCCGGTTGGTGATTTCCTCGGCAATTTCGATGCGGTAGCTTGAGCGATGGAGGGTAAAAATTTTCGCCACCTTCACGCCTTCGGGGCTGGTCGCTTCCAGGCGCGCTTCGAGCCGATCCTGGCCCGGGGACAGAATAAATTCGTTCTGCGTTGCGGCAAACAAAGT
This sequence comes from Gammaproteobacteria bacterium, assembly GCA_041486325.1. Taxonomy (GTDB): domain Bacteria; phylum Pseudomonadota; class Gammaproteobacteria; order Burkholderiales; family SG8-39; genus VBDM01. Next base: position 2,616 of record JBGPLD010000114.1, on the reverse strand, counting down.
CTTGTGATTGGGCAGGCCCGCGCCGACCAACCCGCTTTGCGCCGCATAGCGGTGCTCAGGTCCGAGCAGCACGAAGTTCTTTTTTTGATCGAGCGTGTCCTTGTGCCGCAGCAGTTCGAGATACACGAGGTCGCCCCCCAGCGTATCAATCTCTGCAACCATCGTGTCAGTCTGCAGGCGCAGGCGTTGGTGGGGCTTGCTCTCAGGCGCCGCTGCCGCAGGCACCGCCGCGACGCCCGTGCGGGCGGCCGTCGTCGCCGGAGCACTGGGAGCGGGTACCGCACCAGGCGAGGTTGCCGCCGCCGGCATGGGCGGCCGGGTTTCCTTCTGCCACGCCTCCCATAGCAGCAGCAGGGAAAACGAAAACACGAAAAACAAAATCAGTCTCTGAGTATCCATGCGGGCAATTTCGGTTCAAGGCACCGGGTCGTGGCCGCCCGCGTGCCAAGGATGGCAGCGCGCGAGGCGCTTGAGCGCGAGCCAGGTCCCGCGGGCGGCGCCATGGCGCTCGATCGAGTCGAGCGCGTACGCAGAGCAGGATGGATCAAAGCGGCAATGCATGCCGAGCAAAGGACTCAAGCCGTAGCGATACCCGCGAATGAACAGCGACAATATTTTTCTCAAGGCGATTCCGCCAACAAGTCTGCGATTTCTGCGATGACGATTGTTTTTCCCGTCAGCCTCACCAGAATGTCGCGACTGCCGAGCCGCGCCTGATGACACCGGAACCACTCGCGCAGCCGCCGCTTCACCCGGTTGCGGTCAATCGCACGTGGAAAGATGCGCTTGGGAACGATAAAACCCAATCGAGCCATGCCCAGTGCGTTCGCCCTAAGCATGACCGTGAAGCCTGCACGTCTGATCGGCCGGGCTCCCGCCAGCAACGCGGCAATGTCGGCAGTGCGCAAGCGCTGCCTGCGGGTATAGCGCTTGCGCTCTGTCAAACGCTCAGGCGCGCCCGCCCTTTGGCGCGCCGGGCCCGGATCACCGCCCGGCCCCCACGCGTGCGCATGCGAACGAGAAAACCGTGGGTGCGCTTTCTGCGGATTACCGAAGGTTGAAACGTGCGCTTCATCAGGATTAATCCTCAAGGCGAAAAGAACCTTCGATTAGACGATATTTGAGCCGGCATTGTCAAAGGATTGAGCGTCTCCGCCCTGTGGATAACTTCCGCGGAAACGGGTAAAATTCGATTGCAGATTACTTCCGAACAGAACCAAAAAAATCCATGCAAGGTTTCTGGGCCTCGTGCCTGCTCCGTTTCGAAAAAGAGCTTCCCGCTCAACAGTTTAATACCTGGATACGACCTCTAAGGCTTGACGCCACCGCGGCGCCCTCGGGCGAATTGCGCTTGCTCGCTCCGAACCGCTTCGTGCTGCAATGGGTCAAGGAACGGTTCCTGCAGCGCATTGAAACAATTGGAGCGGAATTTTTTTCCTCCCCCATCCGGGTCTCGCTTACCCTCGACTCGCCCGGATCAGGATCGCCTGAGCCCGCGAAAGCTCTTGCCACGCCGATGCGCATCGCGAAATCGGTTGTCTCAAGACCACCCCACGCCGAGCGCTCCAGCCTGATCCCCGAGTTCAGCTTCGACAGCTTCGTTGCCGGAAAGGCAAACCAGCTTGCTCGCGCCGCGGCACTTCAAGTCGCGGAACATCCCGGAACCTCCTACAACCCGCTGTTCATCTACGGTGGCGTGGGCCTGGGAAAAACGCACTTGATTCACGCGGTAGGCAATCTCGTTGTCACGCAACATCCGAGCGCGCGCGTGCGCTATCTGCACGCTGCGCAGTACGTATCCGACGTCGTACGCGCCTATCAGCAGAAATCCTTCGACGAGTTCAAGCGCTATTACCACTCTCTGGATCTGCTGCTCATAGATGATATCCAGTTTTTCACCGGCAAAGACCGCACGCAGGAAGAATTCTTCTATGCCTTCAACGCGCTGATCGAATCACACAAGCAGTTGATCATTACTTGTGACACCTATCCCAAGGATCTCGCCGGAATCGACGAGCGGCTCAAGTCGCGCTTCTCCTGGGGCCTGACCGTTGCGATCGAGCCACCGGAACAGGAAATGCGCGTCGCGATCATCTTGAAGAAAGCGGAGGCCGTGTCGCTAAAGCTCACCGAGGAAGTGGCGTTTTTCATCGCCAAACATATCCGCTCGAATGTCCGCGAACTCGAGGGCGCGCTGAAGAGCGTGATCGCGTATTCGCGCTTCAACGGCCGAGACATCACGCTGGACACCGCCAAAGAAGCACTCAGGGACCTCCTTTCCGCGCAGAACCGCCAGATCACGGTGGACAACATCCAGAAAACCGTCGCCGAATACTACAAGATCAAGGTCTCCGATATGCACTCCAAGCGGCGCAGCCGAAACGTCGCGCGCCCGCGCCAGCTTGCCATGGCGCTTGCCAAGGACCTGACGCAGATGAGTCTTCCGGATATCGGCGACGCTTTCGGCAATCGCGACCACACCACGGTGCTGCACGCGTGCCGCACGATCGCGACATTGCGCGAGAAGAATCACGAAATCAACCGCGACTACCATGTTCTCGAGCAGGTGCTGAAAGGGTGAACAAGCTGTTCCAATCCTGGGGACGAAATGTGATT
>JBGPLD010000113.1:0-5245 GCA_041486325.1 Gammaproteobacteria bacterium | reverse complement strand
GCCAGTTCTCGAACAACCGGTTGATCGCGCCGGGATTGATGTTGCCCGTCGCCGTGATGCAGCCCTTGCCGCCGCCCCGCATGTTGTCGAGCAGGAATACCTCGCTTCCGGCGAAGACATCGAAGCCTGATCCTGCAAAGGCCTCGAGCATGGCCCGGGTATTGTTCCAGTCGCCTGATGAATCCTTCACCCCGGCCGCCGTGCCCGGATAGTGTTTGAGCAGCCGCTCGATGAGCGCAAGCGAAATGGGCATCTGCGACACCGGCGGAATGTGATAGAAGTAGAGCTGCAACCGCGAATCGCCGACGCGCTCGATCACCTCGGCGAAATTGCGGTACAGGCCCTCGTCGGACACGCCTTTGTAATAGAACGGCGGCAGCATCAGCACGCCGGCGCAACCAAGCTTCACCGCGTGCGCGGTGAGCCGCACCGAGTCGGTCAGCGCGCAGCAGCCCGTGCCGGGCATGAGCCTTTCCGCGGGCACGCCGCCGTGAATGAGCTGCTCCAGCAGCACCATGCGCTCGTCCGCCGAGAGTGAATTCGCCTCGCTGTTGGTGCCGAAGACGGCCAGCCCGGCGCAGCCGTGATCGAGCAGCCACTTGCAATGGCGCAGATAGCGCGCCACGTCTGGAGACAGATCGCGCTTGAAGGGCGTGACTACAGGTGCGAGAACGCCGGTGAGCCTTTTCGGGGTGGGCATGATTTTCGGGGCGAAGACTACGGGGATGCGATTATCTCACCGAACTGCGGATGCGATGGCTTCCCCCGATCATTCGGCGTAGAGCTCAACCAGCAACCCGCGCAGCCAGGCGATGCCCGGATCCTGATCGAAACGCTCGTGCCAGTGCACTTTCACGTCGAGTTCCGGGATGTCCACGGGCAGCCTGAGCGACCTGAACCGGCCAAAGCGCGCCATCGCCTGCACCAGGCGTTTCGGGACGATGACCATGTGGTCGGTGCGCGCGAGGATCATCGGGATCACCATGAAGTGCGGCACGCGCAGCGCGATGCGGCGCTTCAGACCCTTGTCGCGCAGGGTGCGCTCGACAATCCCGTGCGCGGAGCCCTCGGCGGAAACGAGCACGTGCGAAGCCTCGATAAACTGCGAGAGCGACAGCCGAGCTCCGCTCACCGGATGCTCGGCGCGCACGAGGCACACGTATTGATCGCGGAACAGGCGCCTTTGCACCACCCCGCCGGAGAGCTCAGGCAGGAAGCCGACGGCAAGATCGATTTCGCCCGCTGCAAGGGCATCCCCGATATCCTCCTGCCGGAGCTGCTCAACCTCGATTCGGACTCCCGGCGCCTCGCGCTTCATGCGCTCCAGCAGTTTCGGCAGGAACACCATCTCGCCGATGTCGGAGAGCTGCAGCCGGAAAGCGCGATCCGAGGTGCGGGGATCGAACCCGGTCTGCTGCAGCAGCGTGGCCTGGATCAGATCAAGCGCCTGGCGCACCGGTGCGGCAAGACGCTGGGCAAACGGCGTGGGCCGCATGCCGCGCGGCGTGCGCACGAACAGCGGATCGCCGAACAGGTGCCGCAGGCGCGAGAGCGTGTTGCTCATTGCCGGCTGCGACAGCCCGAGCCGCCCGCCCGCGACGGTGACGCTGCCCTCGCGCAGGATCGCATCGAAGGCGCGAAGCAGATTGAGATCGACGTCGTCTACATTCACAATTCGAATCTATAACATAGCTCACATCAATTTGACAAATGCTAACGTCACGCCTACCCTCGCTGCACCCGGAACGAAAAGAAATCCGCGGCAACATCCAAAGGAGACAACCATGAGTCGATTTGCACCCAAGCTCGCCGCCGCGCTGGGCGCGGCGCTTGCCGCAGCCGCAGGACTCGCGTGCGCGCAGGAGGTCACGCTGCGCATGGTGAGCGCCTTTCCCGAGAACCAGCACTATGTGAAACGCACGATCGACTGGATCGAAAAAGTCAACAAGGAAGGCAAAGGCGTGCTGCAGATCAACTTCATCGGCGGCCCGAAAGCGATTCCTACCTTCGAGGTCGGCAACGCGGTGAAGACGGGCGTCGTGGACATCGCGATGAGCACCGGGGCGTTCTACACCAACGTCATGCCCGAGGCCGACGCGCTGAAGCTGACGCAGCTGCCGGCGACCGAGCTGCGCAAGAACGGGGCGAACGACTACATCAACAAGATATGGAACGAAAAAGCGAATATGTACTATCTCGCGCGGATCGTCGATTTCACGCCGTTCCACCTTTACCTCATCAAGAAAATAGACAAGCCGGACCTGACCGGCCTGAAGCTGCGCATCACCCCGGTGTATCGGGATTTCTTCCAGGCGCTCGGCGGCACGGTGGTGCAGATCGCCCCCGGCGAGGTCTACACGGCCCTGGAGCGCGGCGTGGTGGACGGCTACGGCTGGCCGATCCATGCGCTATTCGACCTCAACTGGCAGGAGCACACGAAATACCGCGTTGATCCCGGTTTCTACAACGCCGAGGTGTCGCTGATCGTCAACCTCGACAAGTGGAAGGCGCTCACGCAGGCGCAGCGTGCCTACCTCACCAAGCAGGCGCTCGCGTACGAGATGCAGAACGAGTACTGGAAGACCTACAACGCCGAGGAAGCGCAACGCCAGGCGAAGGCCGGCATCCAGACCATTGGCTTCGACGCAGCGACCTCGAAGCAGTACGTCGAGAAGGCCTACGAAGTGGGCTGGGCTGGGATCATCAAGGCGAGCCCGGAGCACGGGCCGAAGATGAAGGCGCTGTTCTCGAAGTGACTGCGCGCGGAATCGCGCGCAGTCATCCGGAGCGCAGCGAGGGATCTCGACAGGCACACATCCCGCCAGTGGAGATCCTTCGGCCTTCGCCCTCAGGATGACAGAGAAGCGGCGGGTCCCGTAACGACATGGAGGCGCTTTCACAGTGGTACGGGAAGCTCTTGAGCGCTCTCGCGCTCGTCGCCTGCGCGATGCTCTTTTTCATGACTCTGATGATCTGCGGCGACGTGTTGTTGCGCAACACGTCGATCGTCCCGGGCTTGAGGAACATCGCCTGGAGCAACGAGGTCTCCGAGGCGACGCTCTACCTCGTCACCATGCTCACCGCGCCCTGGCTCCTGCGGCAGGGCCGGCACATCCGCGTGGACGTCGTGCTCCGCATCATTCCGAAAAAGCTGGGATGGTACTGCGAGTGGGCGTCCGATCTCCTCGCCTTGGCGGCCTGCCTCGCCTTGGCGGCCTACGGCGCTCGCGCCGCGGTGGCCAGCTACAGCGCGGGATCGATGTCGATCAAAACCCTGGTGACGCCCGAATGGTGGCTGCTTGCGCCCCTGCCCGCCGCGTTCCTGCTGCTCGCGATCGAAATGCTGTTCCGCATGCGCAGGCTCTACCTCGGCGAGCGCGCCCCGCGCGAGGACGCCGTGTCGGCGGGCTGAGGACGTTCAGACGACATGTCATGGGAGGCAGCCGCGTGGCTCATGCTCGGGGGATCGACGGTCCTGCTTTTTCTCGGGTTGCCGGTTGCGTTTTCATTCATTGTCATCAACCTGATCGGGGCCGTCCTGTTTCTCGGCGGCGAGCCGGGCCTGGTGCAGCTCGCCCGGAACAGCGTCGGCTCGGTGGCGAGCTTCTCGCTCACGCCGATCCCGCTTTTCATCCTCATGGGCGAAGTGCTGTTCCACACGGGGCTCGCGGTCAAGGTGATCGACGGCGTCGAGCGCCTGATCCGGCAGGTGCCCGGCCGGCTTGCCGTGGTCGCGGTGGTTGCGGGCACAGTGTTTTCGGCGATATCCGGATCGACGATTGCGACCACGGCGATGCTCGGCAGCCTGATGCTGCCGGTGATGCTCTCCCGCGGCTATCACCCGACGATGGCCACGGGGCCCCTCATGGCGATCGGCGCGGTGGACATGCTGATTCCGCCTTCGGCGCTCACCGTGCTGCTTGGCAGCCTTTCGGGGATTTCAATTTCGAAGCTCCTGATCGGCGGGATCGTGCCGGGGCTCATATTGAGTCTCGCCTTCGTCGTCTACATCATCGCCCGCGTCAAGCTCAATCCGTCGCTCGCGCCGGCGTCGGCGTTCACCGAATACCACGGCTGGGAAAAACTGCGGCCGTTCATCCAGTACGTGATACCGCTCGTGTCGATTTTCGTCGTGGTGGTCGCCTCGATGTCGGCGGGCTGGGCGACGCCCACCGAGTCGGCCGCGATCGGCGCGCTCTTCACCCTGGCGCTCGCCGCCGCTTACCGCGCGCTCACCGTGGAGAACCTGTTGCAGGCGCTGCGCGGCACGGCGGGCATCTCCGGGATGATCCTGTTCATCATCGTCGGCGCGATGACATTCTCGCAAATCCTCTCTTTCTCCGGAGCGAGCAACGGCCTGGTCGAGATCATCGCCACGCTCGGCTTGCCGCCGCTCGGCCTGATTGCGGCGATGATGCTGGTGCTGGTTTTCCTGGGGCTTTTCGTCGAGCAGGTCAGCATGATGATGATCACGCTGCCCATCTTCATGCCGCTGGTGCAGAAGCTCGGCGTGGACCTTGTATGGTTCGGCGTGATGTTTCTCATCTGCATGCAACTTGGACTTCTGCTGCCGCCCCATGGCCTCCTGCTCATGACCATGAAGGGCGTGTCGCCTCCCCAGGTGACGATGGGGCATATCTTCCGCGCGGTGATCCCCTATATCGGCATGAGCCTGCTCATGCTCGCGTTGGTGTTCTTCGTGCCCGCGGTGGCCGTCTGGCTGCCGAAGGCGCTGATCTAGCGGCAGGAGCCAAAAGCTTGAACCACAGAGAGCACAGAGATCACAGAGAGAACTCTTTCTGGAAAGTCTTTCCTCTGTGTTCTCTGCGTCCTCTGCGGTAAACGCTTTTCGAGGGTCTGAATCATGGAACGATCATTCAAAAAGGAAGTCGAGCTGCTGAAGCTCGGCGCGGGGGAGACCTTCCACGGCGAGGGCATTCTCGCCGTCACCAAGGCGCTGCTGCAGTCGGGCATTTCCTACGTCGGCGGCTACCAGGGCGCGCCGATATCGCACATGATGGACGTGCTGAACGACGCCAAAGACATCATGGAGGGCCTGGGCATCCACATCGAGACCAATGCGTCGGAGGCCGGCGCGGCGGCAATGCTGGGCGCGTCGATCAATTACCCGCTGCGCGGAGCGGTGGGATGGAAATCTACGGTCGGCACCAACGTCGCCTCCGACGCGTTGTCCAATCTCGCCTCGGCCGGAGTGCGCGGCGGGGCCCTGATCGTGATCGGCGAG
>JBGPLD010000112.1:0-5273 GCA_041486325.1 Gammaproteobacteria bacterium | reverse complement strand
GTTTTCCGCCGAGTTCCTGTACCGCGCCACGCGCGGTCGGCAAGCCGGCATCAAGGCGCTGCTGATGAACGCGCATATCGTCGCTGGAATCGGCAACATCTACGCCAACGAGAGCTTGTTCCGCGCCGGCATCCATCCGCGCATGCGCGCCGGCCGCCTGAGCCGCGCTCGTTGCGCCCGCCTTGCCGCGTCGGTGCGCGACACGCTCCAGGCGGCGCTCGCCGCAGGCGGTTCGAGCCTGCGGGATTTTGTCCACTCGGACGGCGCCTCGGGGTATTTCCAGCAGCAGTATTTCGTCTACGGCCGCGCCGGGCTGCCCTGTCGCGTCTGCGGCGCGACAATCAAGATGGCGCGCCTGGGCCAGAGATCCAGCTTCTACTGCCCGAGATGCCAGAACTGAGCTGGCCGCGCGCCCACGGAATTTCCGCCCTGCAGCCCGGCGCCACGCCAACGCCTACTTCCGGCGCTTTCCCACCTTGGCGGCGAGCGAGCGGGCGACCCGAGGATGCACGAACTTCGCGACGTCGCCGCCCAGGGAGGCGATTTCCCTGACGATGGTGGCCGAGACAAACATGTACTGATCGCCTGGGGTCAGAAACAGGGTTTCGACGTCAGGATACAGATTGCGGTTCATGCCCGCCATTTGAAATTCGTACTCGAAATCCGACACCGCCCGAAGGCCGCGCAAGATCACCCGGGCCTTCTGCCCCCGGATGAATTCCATGAGCAGGCCCTGAAAACCCTCGATCCGAACGTTTCGATAGGGCTTGAGCACTTCGCGCGCAAGGCGCACGCGCTCCTGGAGCGTGAAGAAAGGCAACTTTGCCGGACTGTCGGCAATGCCTACCACGACTTCCTCGAACAGCATGGCGGCGCGCCGCACCAGATCCTCGTGGCCCCGCGTGATCGGATCAAACGTTCCCGGGTACACCGCCCTGATCATGGGGCTCCCTTTCCAGAAGATGAAAATGCACGTTGCCCGCGCGTCCGTGTTTCAGGATAACCCAGCCGGCCTCGCGATCGATCGCGACGTCGGTCTCCAGATAAACCCGCCCGCCTTCGGCCAGATGCCCGGGCAGGAGCGCGAGCGCGGCCGCCTGCAGGCCCAGGCGATACGGCGGATCGAGAAAAACGACATCGAAGCGCGAATGCGTGCCGCGGGCGAATTCTAGCGCATCGCCGTGCACGATAGTCAGGTTCTGCGCGCCGAGCTTGCGCGCGTTCTCCCTGAGCATGCGCAGCGCAGCCGGGTTCTTTTCCACCATGACCACCGAGCCCGCGCCGCGCGACAGCGCCTCGAATCCGAGAGCGCCGCTGCCCGCGAACAAATCGAGGCAGGCCATGCCGTTCAGATCCTGGCCGAGCCAGTTGAACAAGGTTTCGCGCACTCGGTCCGGCGTTGGCCGCAAGCCGGCGGTGCTTGGAAATTCAAGAAGGCGGCTGCGCCAGCCCCCGCCGATAATTCGCACGGCGTTTGATTTACCGCGCCGCACCGACAATGACGATCGAGAGCCTTGCAGGATCGACGTGGCGCGCGAACGCGCTGCGCAACTGCTCGAGGGTCACGCCGTCGACGCGGGCCGCGAATTTGTCGAGCCAGTCGGGACCCAGCCGGTAAAAACCGATGACCGCCACCTGTTCCAGGACTTTCCGGTTGGTATCGATTCGTAGAGGGAATCCGCCGATCAATCCCATTTTAGCCGCCTTGAGCTCGATCGGGGTCGGGCCCCGCGCCATGAATTCCTCGATGACTTCGCGCGTGCGCGCCAGCGCTTCACCGGCCTGGTCCCGCCGCGTCTGCAGTCCGACGAGGAACGGGCCTTCGCGCTGTAGCGGCAGAAAATAGCTGTAGGCGCTGTAAGCGAAGCCGCTCTTTTCGCGCAGCTCCTTGAAGAGCCGTGAAACAAATCCGCCGCCCCCGAGAATGTAATTGCCGACAAACAACGGAAAGTAATCAGGGTCGCTGCGGGCAAGCGTCGCCAGTCCCAGCAGCACGTGGCTTTGCGCAGACGGGTGCGAAATGCGCTCGAATTCGCCCCGCTGCGCAGGAGAAACGAGCGCGAGGTCAGGGCCTTTCCCTTGCGGCAAGCGCGAGGTCAGCCCGTCTGCAAGTATTCGCGCCGCTTCGCGGCTCATATCTCCGACGATCGTGACCACCGCGCGACCGGCGCCGTAGTAGGTCCGGTAAAATCGCTCCACGTCCTCGCGCGAAATTGCCGCAATCGAAGCCGGGTTCGCCGTCAATCCGTAGGGATGCGCCGGATACATGAGCGCGTACAGCCGGCGCTCGGCAACGCTGTCAGGCCGTGTCTCGGCTTCTGCCGCGTTGGCGAAAGCGCGCGACTTCTCGCGCTCAAATGCCGGGCCGGCGAACAGGGGTGACTGCAGCATGTCCGTAAGAGTATCCGTTGCCGCTCTGCGCTCGGCTTCCGAGGACAAGCTGCGCAAGGTGAACCCTGCTCGGTCGCGGTCAATCGCATCACGAAGTTGCGCGCCCACGTCGGCGATGCGGCGGCTGAGTTCCGCCTCGGAGTACCGCGCAGAGCCGGTCTTGAACATTCCCAGCGTAAGCTGCGCGAGGCCCGCCTTCTCCTGCGGGTCATAGGCGCTGCCCGCGGCAAATTCGACTGCGACATCAACGATCGGCAGCGCATGGCTCTCCACAAAGGAAACCCTTGCGCCCGATGCGGCAGTCCACTGCTCGATCGCCACGCGCGCCTCGCCCGGGAGCGCGGTCGCCGCAAAGAGTAAAAAAAGCGTTGCCCGGAGCATGAATCAGTTTTCCTTCGCCGGGACGGACGGCGCGCGCTGCGCGAGTGGCTGCGGTTCGAGCACGGCAACGGTGAGACCGACTTCAACTAGATACTTTGCCGCCACCGCCCGCACCTGCGCGGCGGTTACCGCCTTGAGCCCTTCCAGAACCCGATCGGCATCACGGAACGACAGGCCGGCGCTTTCCAATTCACCGATCTCGAGCGCCTGAGCGAAGATAGAATCGCGTCGGTACACTTCTTCCGCCTGCCACAGAGTTTTTGCCCGCGCCAGCTCCTCGGCGGAAATGCCTTCGGCAGCAACGAGGGCGACCGTTTCGAGCAGGCCGGCCTCGACCTCGGCAGCGCTTCGGCCCTGTGCCGCTGCCGCGTACAGGAACAGCATTCCGGGGCCGCGCGAGAGGTAGTCATATTCGGCGCCGGCGGACGTGGCGACGCGACGCTCGCGCACCAGCGTCTGGTTCAGGCGCGCGGTGTCGTTGCCGCCGAGAATTTGCGCCAGAAGCGACAATGCGAACGGCTCCCAGTCTTTCGCCGGATCGCGCAGCACCGGCACCTTGTATCCCAGGCGCAAGTACGGTAATTCGGCAGGCGCCTTTACCGTCACGCGCTTTGCACCCCGCTGCACCGGCTCGGTCAGGGACTTGCGGGCAGCGAGCGCTTTCGGTGCAAGCCCGCCGTAATAACGACGGGCCCACGCCAGCACCTGTTTCGGTTCAACGTCGCCGACGATGACGACGATGGCGTTATTGGGCGCGTACCAGTGCTGGTACCACGCAAGAGCATCTCTCCAAGTCATGTTTTCCAGGTCGCTCATCCACCCGATCACGGGCCACTTGTAGGGATGCGCCGCGAACGCGGTCGCCAAGAGGCTCTCGTTCAGTAGCGAGCGCGGCCGGTCCTCGTAGCGCATGCGTCGCTCCTCCATCACCACCCGGATTTCCCGGGCAAAATCTTCGGAGCGCACCACGAGGTTCGCCATTCGGTCCGCTTCGAGCTGCATAACCAGGGGCAGCCGGTCCCGGTGCACCTGCTGGTGATATACGGTGTTGTCCGTGGAGGTAAAGGCGTTGTCGCGCCCGCCCGCCTCGGCGACGCGGCGCGAGAACTCCCCGGCGGGGAAGCGCCGGGTTCCCTTGAACATCATGTGCTCGAGCACATGCGCAACGCCGGTAGCGCCTATCGATTCGTCCATGCTGCCGGCCCGGTACCACACCTGCTGCACCACGGTAGGCGCGCGATGGTCTTCCTTGATGATGAGCCGCAGACCATTTGAGAGATGGTATTCGTGCGGATTCGCGTACGCTGCGGAAAAAAGCGCGAGCGCGGCGGAAAGGCAAGCGGTGCGTGCGGACCCCATGTCGGCGAGTGTTAGAATGCGCCGCTATTCTATAGCGGAAATTCCTGCAATCGTTCCACTGCCCATGCTCGGAGTGTTCTCCAGAAACGACCGCGTGCGATACCCCTGGCTTGCGCGCCTCAGGGAGGGAATGGTCAAGACGCGCTTGCAGCTCTCGGGGCTGTTCGGCGGCGGGAAAATTGATCCGGAATTTTTTGAGAATCTTGAAAACGCCCTGCTCGAAAGCGACGCGGGGGTTGATGCAACGCAGTTCCTGCTCGAGCGCCTTCGGACTCGAGCTCTCCGCGTCGAATCTGCGGAGCAACTGAAAGCCGAGTTGCGGGAAATCCTCGTCGAGCTGCTGGCGCCGCTCGAGCAACCGCTTCGGATTGCCGGTGCCAAGCCTTACATCATCATGATCGCCGGGGTCAACGGCGCCGGAAACACGACCTCAATCGGCAAGCTTGCAAGATATTTCAAGTCCCTTGGATTCACCGTACTTCTTGCCGCGGGCGATACGTTTCGCGCGGCCGCGCGCGAGCAGCTCTCGGCCTGGGGAGCGAAGAACGGCGTTCCCGTCGTCGCGCAGGCCGGCGGCGACCCGGGCGCAGTCGTGTTCGACGCCGTGGCTGCGGCGCGCGCGCGCGGAATCGACGTGGTGCTCGCCGACACGGCCGGGCGCCTGCCGACGCAACTGCATCTCATGGAGGAAGCGAAGAAGATCAAGCGCGTCATTGCCAAGGCCGAGCCCGGTGCCCCGCACCAGACATGGCTGGTGCTCGACGCGAACACCGGCCAGAACGCCCTTAGCCAGGTCAGAGCGTTCGACGACGCGCTTGGCCTCACCGGGATCGTACTCACCAAGCTCGACGGCACGGCGAAGGGCGGCGTGGTGTGCGCCATTGCGCTGGCGCAATCCAAGGTGGCGCTGGCGCAGTCCGGAGGGGCGCGGGCACAATCCAAAGACCCCCATCAGCGCCCGATTCCCCTTTGTTTCCTGGGAGTGGGTGAAGAAATCGACGATCTTCGCCCGTTCGCTGCACGCGAGTTCGTCTCGGCGCTGCTCGACTAGCTTTGCGACGTGGCAATTCTTTCATTCAGTCACGTCCGCAAGCGCTACCCCGGCGGTTTCGAGGCATTGAAGGAAATCAGCTTCGCGGTCG
>JBGPLD010000111.1:0-5303 GCA_041486325.1 Gammaproteobacteria bacterium | reverse complement strand
CGACAATGAGTTTCGGAATGGAAAACACAGAAGAGCGCGGGGGGCGAGGAGAGTGAGCGGAACCGCAAATCCTGCTGGCGTCAAAGTAATGGTGATCGATGATTCGAACACCATCCGCCGCAGCGCTGAGATTTTTCTTGTTCAGGCGGGGTGCAATGTGATCCTGGCAGAGGATGGCTTCGATGCGCTGTCGAAGATTACCGATCACCAGCCCGACATCATATTCGTGGACATCATGATGCCGCGCCTTGACGGGTACCAGACCTGCGCGCTGATCAAGAAAAATGCGCGCTTTTCCACAACGCCAGTAGTCATGTTGTCATCGAAGGACGGACTGTTCGACCGCGCACGCGGCCGCATGGTCGGCTCCGACGAATATTTGACTAAACCATTCACGAAGGACAGCTTGCTGAAAACGGTAGGGGAGCACGCTCCGGTACGAACCTGAGGAGATACGCCATGCCCGTAAGGAAAATATTGATCGTTGACGATTCGCCGACTGACCGCCAGTTCTTCGTGGAAACGCTTTCCAAGCAGGGCTACCAATGCGTCACCGCCTCGGGCGGCGACGAGGCGATAGCGAAGTCAAAAACCGAAAAGCCCGATCTCATCCTGATGGACGTGGTGATGCCCGGCACCAATGGTTTTCAGGCGACGCGCATTATCACGCGCGACGAGGCAACCAAGCACATACCGGTGATTGTGTGCACCAGCAAGAATCAGGAAACCGACCGCATCTGGGGAATGCGCCAGGGCGCAAAAGATTACTTGGCGAAGCCCATCGACGCCAAGGATCTCATCGCCAAGGTCGCGGCAATCGGATAGACGGAACGGGGGCGCCATGGCGAAACAAATCAGTCTGCGCGATTTCCAGCACGGACTCGTCAAGCGGCTGCGCGAGGCGCAATCCGAAGCCGAGCCGACATCGCGGCTGGGCGTGCAGGCTGGCGCACGCAACTGGCTGCTCAGGCTCGACGACGCGGGCGAGATGCTGCCACTTCCGGAGGTCTCGAATGTTCCTCTCACAAAGTCCTGGTATCTCGGCATTGCGAACATTCGCGGCGTGCTCGCGAGCGTCGTGGACTTCGCGGCCTTCATGGGAGGGGAACCGACCGTGCGCACGCCCGACTCCCGTCTTGTCCTGATCGCCGAGCGATTTGGCTCGTTCAGCGGCCTCCTGATCAGCCGCATGCTGGGCCTGAGAAACGTGCAGAATCTGGAAGCCTCGGACCAGGCTCCCGACCGACCCTGGGTCGGTGCCGCCTATCGGGACGGCGAGGGCCGCGTTTGGCAAGAATTGAACATCGGCGCGCTGGCTGTGCACGATAATTTTCTGCATGTCGGCGCCTAGCGCCGCGCATCGCGGGTAACGCAGGTAGAAATCCGGAGGTTTTATGGCATTCAAGCTGCCGATCAAACTGGACAGCAAGAAAATCGTTGCTCCTGCGCCGCAGGCTCCCAAACCCATGCCCAAGGCCGTGCCCGGTAAAGCCGCGCCCGCCAGGCCAGGTCCGGCGACGGTGGCGGACGGCCCGAAGCGCACGATGTTGCTGATTGGCGCGCTGCGCGTCGGTCAGCAGTATACGATTCTCGGCGGACTCTTCGGAATCCTGTTCATTGCCGCCGCAATCATCGTGTTCAAAGACAACCGGGAGGCCACGAACGGCACGATCTATATCTCCACTTCGGCGCAAATGCGCATGTTGACTCAGCGCATCGCGAAGGCCGCGCAGACCGGCCTCATCGGCAGCCCCGAGGCTTTCAAGCAGCTGCAGGAATCGCGCGACCAGTTTATAGCCGCGCTCAAGCTGCTCACCCAGGGCGGTCAGGCGGGCGACGTTTCCTTGCCGCCGACCTCCGACACGGTAAGGCCGGCGCTCGACGCGCTCAACAAGGAATGGGAAAAGACCGACCGCAGCGTGCAGCTTGTTCTCACGCAGAGCAAGAATCTTATCGGCCTTGGCACGGCGGTGCGCGCGATCAACAACAACAATCCCGTGC
Organism: Gammaproteobacteria bacterium; assembly: GCA_041486325.1. Lineage (GTDB taxonomy): Bacteria > Pseudomonadota > Gammaproteobacteria > Burkholderiales > SG8-39 > VBDM01. Next base: position 3,302 of record JBGPLD010000111.1, on the reverse strand, counting down.
TGCTGGATCTTGCCGAGCAGATCCAGGCCCTGAAATTGCAATCCCAGGCTCCCGCGCGCGAGGTCTCGCTTTCGGGGCAGCTGGTCATGTTGACGCAGCGGCTGGCGAAGAATGCCAATGCCATGCTCGGCGCCGACGTCATCGATCCGGAAGTCGCGTTCCTGATGGGCAAGGACACCACGAGTTTCCGCGAGCTTCTGCAGGGAATGGCGAAAGGCAGCGACGTGCTGCGCGTGACGGCCTCCAAGGACCCGGAGACGCAGGCAAAGCTCGCCGAACTGGACAAGGCCTACCAGGAATTCCAGACTGCGGTGGCCTCCATCCTCGGCAATCTCCAGGCGCTGGTAAACGCCAAGCAGGCCGGCCGCAAGGTGGTGGACGATTCCGAGGCGCTGCTGACATCGTCGCAGAAGCTCGGCGACGCTTATGAGCAGGAGCTCACGGGCCGCGCGACCAATTTCATCCAGCTCACTGCGGTGGTTCTGCTTGCCCTTGGCGTCATCGCGCTGCTCGTCAAGGTGTACCTGGGCGACACCCGCCGGCGCGCTGAGGAATCGGAGCGTCAGCGATCCGAGATCGAGCGCACCAATAAGGGAAACCAGGACGCGATCCTGCGTCTAATGAACGAGATGGGGAACCTCGCAGAAGGCGACCTCACGGTAAAGGCGACGGTGTCCGAAGACATCACCGGGGCCATCGCCGACTCGGTCAACTTCACCGTTGACGAACTGAAAGGTCTCGTCGGCCGTATCAACACCACGGCCGCGCAGGTCACGAGCGCCACCGAGACCGCGCAAAAGACCTCCACGCAACTGCTCGCCGCCGCCGAAAAGCAATCGCAGGAAATTCGCCAAACCAGCGCGTCGGTGCTCAGCATGGCGAAGACGATGAACGACATGTCGACCAGCGCCTCGCAGTCGGCGAATGTGGCGCGGCAATCAGTTACCGCGGCGCAAAAGGGCACGCAGGCGGTACAGAACTCCATCTCCGGCATGAATGAAATTCGCGAGCAGATACAGGAAACCTCCAAGCGCATAAAGCGCCTGGGCGAATCCTCGCAGGAGATCGGCGAAATTGTTGAGTTGATCTCGGACATTACCGAGCAGACCAACGTGCTCGCGTTGAACGCGGCGATTCAGGCGGCCTCGGCCGGCGAGGCCGGTCGCGGTTTCACGGTGGTTGCGGAGGAAGTGCAGCGGCTGGCGGAGAGATCGGGCGAGGCGACCAAGCAGATCGGCGCGATCGTGAAGACGATTCAGACCGACACTCAGGACGCCGTGTCAGCCATGGAGAAAAGCACCCAGGGCGTGGTGGAAGGCGCGAAGCTGTCTGACGCCGCGGGCCAGGCGCTTTCGGAGATCGGCGCGGTGTCGCAGCGCCTTGCACAGCTGATTGAGTCCATTACGACCACCACTCAGCAGCAGGCCAAAGCCGCTGGCGCGGTGGCGACAAGCATGCAGGACATCCTCAATATCACTCAGCAGACTTCCGAAGGCACCAAGCGCACCGCAGTATCGATCGGCCAGCTCGCCGAGCTCGCCAAGGAGTTGAGGGGCTCGGTGTCCGGCTTCAAGATCACCTGAAGCAGAGGGCCGAACGCAGCCGATGAACCCGAAGGTCGAATTTGATGTCGGGCCGTTGTCCTGGGTCAAAGGCGAGATTGACCTCGCGATGCGGCGCGCCCAGGAGGGGCTGCGCGCCTTCGCAACGAACACCGCGGACGCCGCGCAAATCAAGTCCAGCCAGGCGCACCTTCACCAGGCGCACGGCGCGCTTTCGATTGTGGGGCTGGACGGCGTCACGCGCCTGACCGAGGAGCTTGAGGGCCTGCTCTCCGGTATCGAGAACGACGCAAATCTGAGGAAGGCTGAAATCTTTGCCCTTGCCGAGCGCGTGTTTCAGGGCATTCTCACCTACCTTGATCAGTTGATGGCGGGCATTCCCCACCAGCCATTGCGCCTGTATCCCCTTTATTTTGAAGCCGTCGCGGCACGGGGCGGCCAGGCAAATCCCACGGACCTCTACTTTCCGGACCTGTCTTTCCGCCCGCCCAAGCGCGACAAGAACCCCGTGGCGCTCAAGCCGGGCGAAGCCGATAAATACCTGCGCGAACAGCGCGGGCGCTACCAGCGCGGTTTTCTCAAATGGCTGAAGAACGAACCAAGCGGGGCCGAGGACATGCGTGGCGCGGTTGCGGCCATCGAAGCCACTCAGGCCCTTGCCTCGCAGCGTGCTTTCTGGTGGGTATCGCTTGCCTTCTTCGATGCGCTTGCGCAGAAGGCACTGCCGCAGGATCTCGACTTGAAATCGCTGTGCAACAGGATCGAGCAGCAGATCAAGCGAATGGTCGAGGGCTCGCAGAGCGTAGCCGAGCGGCTGATGCGCGAAGTGCTGTACTACGTCGCGAGGGCCACGGCCGCAACCGGTCAGGCGCGCGAAGTGCAAGAGGCCTACCATCTCGCGCAGACAATTCCCTCCACAGAGGGCGCCGGGGCCACGCCGGCCGAACCACCGGCGCTGAAGCCGGCGCGCGCGCTCCTCACCCAGGCCAAGGACGCCTGGAACAAATTCGCATCGGGCAACCCGCCTTCTCTGCTCGCATTCCGCGACACATCGGCCGCATTCAAGAACGCCGCGGCGCAGCTCGGCCACAACGAATTCGCGGCGATCGCTCGCGAGGTCGCGGTAGTCGGCGCCTGGCTCACGACCAACCGCAACAAGATGAGCGATGCGATAGCGATTGAAGTTGCCACGGCGCTGCTTTTGCTGGAGAACGCACTTGCCGGATTCACCGGATTATCCGGAGATTTTACGCAACAGTCCCGGATTGTCTGCTCGCGCCTGAAGGACTGCATGCTCGGCAAGGTTCTGCGCAAGGCGCCGGAAATACCGCTGCTCGACGAGATGTCGCGCAAGGCGCAGGAACGACTTCTCATGAACCAGATGGTCGCAGAAATGCAGTCGAACCTGCGCGTGATCGAGCAGGCGCTCGATGCGTTTTTCCGCGATCCTTCGAAACGAGAAGGGCTCAAGTCCCTCGAAAGGCCGACGCACCAGTTGCTTGGGGCGCTTGACATGCTGGGCGAGGAGCGCGCCCGCGATACCCTCGGCGAGGCCGGTCGCGAGATCCGCCGCTTCGCTGGTGCAGGCTACACTCCGAACCAGGGGGACTTCGAGCGCATCGCCCAGACGCTCTCGGGCCTCGGATTCTACATTGAGGCATTGGCGCACGGCAAAGCCGACTTCGATGCCGCAATGCAGCCGATCGCCGTGAAGAAGGCGGGATCTGGCGCAGAGGTTAT
>JBGPLD010000110.1:0-5307 GCA_041486325.1 Gammaproteobacteria bacterium | reverse complement strand
GTCGAACAGTGTCGGCGGGTTCCAGTACTCGGGGACATAGATCGGCTCGGTCAGGCCGAGAAGCGCCGTCAGCGCGCTCGTGCGCCACATGACGCCGCGAAAATCCCGCCGAAGCGCAAACAGCGCCGCCCAGGGCAGCAGGAACGCACCCGACCAGATCAGCCAGACGTAGTGGTATTCGCGCATCAGAGCTTCGCGCGCCGCAGCCGCAGCGCGTTGGTGACCACGGATACCGAGCTCATCGCCATGGCCGCACCGGCGAAGATCGGCGACAGCAGCAAGCCGAAGACAGGATAGAGCACGCCCGCCGCAATCGGGACGCCGACCGCGTTGTAGACAAAGGCGAAGAACAGGTTCTGCTTCACGTTGCGCATGGTCGCGCGAGAGAGGCGGATGGCCTTGACGATGCCGCGCAGGTCTCCTTTGACGAGCGTCACGCTGCCGCTTTCTATTGCGACGTCGGTTCCTGTACCCATGGCGATGCCCACATTGGCCTGCGCCAGGGCGGGCGCGTCGTTGATGCCGTCGCCCGCCATCGCCACCGCGCGACCCTGCGCCTGCAAGGATTTGATGGCATCCAATTTCTGCTCGGGCAGCACTTCCGCGATCACTTCGTCGATGCCGAGCTGCCGGCCGACCGCTTCCGCGGTCTTGCGCGAATCACCAGACAGCATCACCACGCGCACGCCCTCGGATTGCAGCGTCTTGATTGCTTCCGGCGTCGTCTCCTTGATGGGATCGGCAACGGCGATCACCGCGACCGCGCGACCATCTATTGCGGCGTAGAGAGCGGTCTTGCCCTGCGTTCTCAGCGCATCGGCCTTGTCGGCGAGCGAGGCAGCTACGGTGCTCTGCGCCTCCATGAATCGGCGGCTGCCGACCGCGACCTTCCGGCCGCCGATCTCTCCGCGCACACCCTGGCCGGTGACCGATTCGAATTTCTCCACCGGAGAGAGGCGCAGGCCGCGGTCTTCCGCGCCCTTGACGATGGCCTGCGCGAGCGGGTGTTCGCTCGCGCGCTCGAGGCTCGCGATCAGCGCAAGCGCTTCGTTCTCCGCGATTCCCGGCTCGACCACGAGGTCCACGAGCCGCGGACTGCCGAGCGTGAGCGTGCCCGTCTTGTCCACGACCAGCGTGTCGATGTCGCGCAGCTTTTCCACGGCTTCAGCGTTCCGGAACAGGATCCCGTTGATCGCCCCCTGCCCCATCGCGACCGTGATCGAGATCGGCGTCGCGAGGCCCACAGCGCAGGGACAGGCGATGATGAGCACCGCCACCGCGTTGACCACCGCATAGGTGAGCCTGGGCTCGGGGCCGAAGAACCACCAGACGAGCGCGGTCAGAACCGCGATCGCGATGACCGTTTCAACGAAGTACGCGGCGACGAGATCGGCGAGGCGCTGCACGGGCGCGCGCGTACGCTGTGCTTGGGCGACCATGTGGACGATCTGCGAGAGCAGCGTGTCGGCGCCGACGCGCTCGGCGCGGATGACGAGCGTGCCTTTGCCGTTGATCGTCGCGCCGGTCACTCTGTCGCCCGGTTTCTTCGCCACAGGAACCGGTTCGCCCGTAATCATGGATTCGTCCACGTTCGACGAACCCTCCAGGCAAGTCCCATCCACAGGCACCTTCTCTCCAGGGCGGACTCGCAGCTTGACGCCGACCTGCACGTCGGCAAGAGGCACTTCGACCTCCCGTCCGTCGGCTTCGACGCGCAGCGCCGTATTCGGCGCGAGCGCCAGCAGCTCGCGGATTGCGCGGCTCGTCTGGCCCAGCGCGCGCAGCTGCATGACCTCGCCCAACAGCACCAGCGTTACGATGACCGCAGCTGCCTCGAAGTAAGCGCCAACCTGCCCGCTGTCCTCCTGGAATTCCTGGGGGAAAAGGCCTGGCGCGAACACCGCCGCAATGCTGAAGACCCAGGCGAGCGCCACGCCCAGGCCGATCAAGGTGTACATGTTCGGACTGCGGTTCTTGATCGAAAGCGCAAACTTGCGGAAGAAAGGCCAGCCTCCCCACAGCACGACCGGTGTGCCGAGCGCGAGCTCCACGTACATTCGCACCTGCATTGGAATTCCAAACGGTTGCATCACCCCGAAATACGGCGCCATGGCGATCACGGCGAGCGGTGCGGTCAGAACGGCGCTGACCCAGAAACGGCGCGTCATGTCGCGCAGTTCCGAGCCATCTTCCTTTACTCCCGCAACGGGCACGAGCGCCATGCCGCATTTCGGACAGTTCCCCGGCTTGGGGCTGCGGATTTCCGGATGCATCGGGCAGGTGTATTCGGCTGCTGCCTCCATGGCCGGAACCAGGAGCACCAGCACCATGCCGCATTTCGGGCAGCTCCCCGGGCCTGCCTGCTGGATCTCGGGGTGCATGGGGCAGGTGTAGATTGCGCCGGGTTTCACCGCAGTTGCGGTGTAAACCGCTGCGCTCCCAGCTGCGGTCTGTCCGTGACGTTCGTGGTCGTGATGCGAATGGTCGTGGCGCGGGATATCCATCAATGCACTTTCCGATGCTTAAGTTCGAGTAATCATTCCGTTCAGTGATTCCCGCCGCCGTGGAGAAGATTGTGCAACCAGGCATAGAGCGCGCCGACCAAAAATCCCCAGACCGTCAAGACGACGAGCGGATAGAAGAACATCAGAAAGGTGAAAGGCGCCGGCGTGCCGAGCTTGTGAAAATCGAGCCCGTGAGACAGGGCGTTCACGAAATCGATTCCGCGTTCCGGGGCAAGCGCGTAGACGATCGCGCATACGGTGTAGGCGATCGCAAGCGTCACCGCGAGCGTGACGCCGGTTTTCCAGGGATTCATGTTAGCCATGGCAATCTCCTTTCGTGGGTTGAGCTATGAGGATTTCGGATGACTTCACCGACCTTGTCCGGAGGTGCGGAAATGCTCCTCGGCATCGCCGGCCATGCGCTTTGTACACCACCGGGCATAAAGGCCACCGAAGGCGCGGCCAAGCCAGCGCGCCGGCCGCGTCTCGGGCAGGGCCCAGTCGATAAAGACGCGTAGCAGAGAAGAATTGCCCTGCGGCGTCAGGTCGAAGCCCATCCTGTAATGGCCTATCACGAGGAGCTTGGGCGTGCCCGTGGTCTCCCATACTTTTCGCCGCGGCGGATTTCGTTCCGTGACGATTTCGTCGAGCGAGAGCGCAATCCCGAGCACTCGGCCGCCCATGCGGATCGCTGCGCCCACGGCGCGCCCTTGAGAAGCATCCAGCTCAAGCGCCATCCGCGACCCGGCCATCATCCACGAGGAACCGCTCATGTGAGCTGAGAGGAGTCTGGGATCGTCCAAGCGCGAGAACACGGCCTCCGCGGGAGCTTTGACGACAACACTGCACTCGAAGTGAAAGGGAAACGCCAAAGCCCGGCTATTTCCAAAGTCAGCTACAGGCATGTCGCCCCCGGCGTCTTATGCGCATGGGTGCGATCCCAGGCGCGCGCGATCAAAAGCGTCGCGATCGGAACAAGGAGCCACTGAAGCAGCGGCGCAAGCCCGATCCCGAAGATGAGCGGCATGCGCGCCGAGTAAGCCCAGGCACCGGCCTGGTAAACGTTGTACCACTCGCTGTACGCCGTGTAGGCCAGGCCGAAGAATGTCGCGACCGCCCCGCCCGACCATGGACGGGAAGAAGGCCAGTCGGCGTCCTGGAGTACGAATCCGGCGAGGATGAAACCCGCCGCGGAGATGATCGCGTCTCCCAGCGTACAGTGCAGAACCGCGTACGCAATGCGCGTGACGCTGGGATCGCTAGCGATCGTGTAAAGGGGCAGTTGAGCGACCTCCCACACGAGATTCAATGCAAGCGACAGCCCGGCCCAGCGCAAAGCGCGTCTGAGCAGCGGTCTTGTTATGCAGATCTGTGCCACGTTCAGCATCTGGATCGCGCCGGATTCGTCGCGGACCGCCTATTTCGGAGCGCCTTCGAATGCCTTCTGGTGCTGCATCATCTGCTCCATCATCATCTGCATCATGTCCATGCGGCGCTCCATCATCTCCGGCGATATCGGCGCACCGCGGCCCATGGGTCCGGACTTTGCCGCGCCGTCTTTCGGCGCCTGGCCCATCATGCTGCCGTCCATCATCCCTCCCGCCAGCATTCCTTGCATCATGCCGCCAGCCATGCCGCGCATCATCTGCATGCCTTCCTGCATCGACTTCGTGTGCTCGTCCATGAGCTTTTTCCGCTCGGCCGGATCGGTGGTTTTCTGCAGGCGCGCCATGACGTCCTGCATTTTTTTCATGTGATCCTGCATTTGCGCCATCGATTTTTCGTCAACAGGCGGCTTTGGTGCGGGTCGCTGCGACTTGGCGGGAGGAGCCGCCTTGTCCGGATGATGCTCGTCCACGCCGTACGCCGCCGGTATCAGCAACGCTCCGGCAATCACTGCGCTCAACATTGTCGTCTTCACGGGACTACTCCTTTCGAAATGGACGCTTATCGCCAGTTCCGACGATACGCGGGTAGGCATCTCCGGGTTTGATTTGGATCAAGCGCGATCCGTCCACCATGAGGGGAATTTCATTTTGCCCAGGTCACGTTGATCCTCATCCCGGCCTCGTAGTGCCCGGGCTCGTGGCAGGCGATCTCGATCGGGCTCGCGGGCTTCTTGTCGAACTTCCAGACGAGGGTCTTGGCCTCCCCCGGCTCGATCGTGACCGCGGCCGGATCGTCTCCGTGCTTCATGTCGGGCATCTTTTTCATCATCAGCACATGCGCGCGCTGCGACGCCCGGTCGCCGAGCGCGAACTCGTGCCTGATCTTGCCGACGTTCTTGAGGAGGAACTTGACGGTCTCGCCGAGGCGTACGTCGAGCTTGCCGGGCGAGAAGCGCATGTCGTCCGAGGCGAGCACCTCGACTGTCCGGCTCGCTTCGCTATCCCTCCCGGGAGACCCGAACGTGTAGCCCTTGTCGTGGCCCGCATCCGCAAGCGCGGCCGGCCCGGCGAGCCAGCACGCCAGAAATCCGATGATCGTTGCGCAAGTCTTCATGTGTATCTCCTTGAGTCGATGGATCAGCCTACTTCGTGAGCGAGCGTTCCCTTGGGGTGCTCGTACCATCCCGGATCGCCGTAGTCGCCCGGCTTCTGGCCGTCGCGCACCTTGAGGACGGTGAACATGCCGCCCATCTCGATCGGGCCGAACGGTCCTTCGCCGGTCATCATGGGAAGGGTGTTTTCGGGCAGCGTCATGCCCATCGCTGCCATGTCCTGCATTTCGGCCATCCCGGCCTCGCCCATCGGCATATACATGTAGTTGGGCATCAGCTTGGCGATCTTTTCCGAGACGCCCG
>JBGPLD010000109.1:0-5318 GCA_041486325.1 Gammaproteobacteria bacterium | reverse complement strand
CTGCGCGTGTACTGGAAGTAGAGGTCGGCGTAGTCGAGCCGGTGCGAAAGCAGCGACCCGAACACGCGCGCGAGCTTGCCGGTCTCGAGGTCGTGCGGCGCGAGCAGGAAGGACTGCGCGGTGTGGAAGAGTTGCTCGGGTGCGTTCATGAATGGATTAGATGGAGGCGGACCGGTCCGTATTCTAGCCCGTTGCGCTATATCACTCTGTGAGCGAGCACCGGAAGGCTCGCGCGCATTTTCGCCTGGAAAGCAGGATCGATCTCGGCGACGACCACCCCCGGCCCCGTGGCCCGCTCGGCGACGATTTTGCCCCAGGGATCGACCACCATGCTGTGGCCGTGCGTCTCGCGCCCGTTGACATGCCTTCCCCCTTGCGCCGGCGCAATCACCCAGGCGAGGTTCTCTATGGCGCGGGCGCGCAGCAGCGTCTCCCAGTGCGCGCGGCCGGTGGTCGCAGTGAAGGCCGAGGGCACGAGGATGAGGTCCATCGGAGCGAGCGCGCGGTACAGCTCGGGAAAGCGCACGTCGTAGCAGACGGAAATCGCGATGCGGCCGAAAGGCGTGTCGATCGCGGTGGGCTTGTCGCCGGGCTCGATGGTGTTGGCCTCGTCGTAGCGCTCGGCGCCCAGCTCCAGGCCGAACAGGTGGATCTTGTCGTAGCGCGCGACTCGCCGTCCGCCGGCGTCGTAGACGAGGCAGCTGTTCCTCACCTTTGCGGCATCGGCGCACTCGAGCGGAACCGAGCCGCCGACCAGCCACACGCCGTGGCGCGCGGCGGCGGCGGCGAGAAATTCCTGGATCGGCCCGGCGCCGTCCTTTTCCCTGGCCGCGACCTTGTCGCCCTGGCGCATGCCGAGAATGCAGAAATACTCGGGCAGCGCGACGAGCTTCGCTCCCTCCCCCGCGGCCTGAGCGACGAGCTCGCCCGCCGCGGCGAGGTTTTCCCCGACATTCGGCGTCGAAACCATCTGCACCGCCGCGATCTTGAACGGGGCGATCACTGCGATTGCGCGGCCGGATCAGCCACCGGCGCCACGACCTTGAGCCTCTCGACCTTGGGATCGGACCACGAGCCGGTGACGGTGTATTCGACGGCGAAAATCTGCCCGAAGGGGTCTTTGAGAATGCGCTGCACCACCAGCGTCCCCAATCCAAACACGGGATTTACCAGGAAAGCGGCGATCGAGGACAGGCTGCCCCCGAGCGAGGGCACGACGCGCGCATGCAGGTTTTGCGTTTCGCGCACGAGGTCAACGTCGCCGCTCATGCTGACCTGGGCAACGGGCCCGCGCATTTGGAAATTCCGGGTCGACAGCATGCCTTTGGCGATGGCGGCGTTGCTCGAGATGCTGTCGAAGGCAAAACCCTCCCCGAACATGTCGCGGAAATCAAACGTGACCCAGGACTGCAGGCTCAGAACGCCGAGTAGCTTCGCCGCGCCGGGCTCGACCTTGAGGAACTGGCCCTCGTTCGCGCTGAGTTTCAGATTGCCCGTAAGCGTGGGGTAGTCCACCGACTCCAGGTTTCCTTTCCAGCCGATTTTCCCTTCGAACTTCGCCGTTCCGCGCTTCATGCTTTTGGGATAGCCGATGCGGTCGAGATACTTGCCGATATCGCTTATGTCCAGCCTGACGTTGACGCTGACAGATGGCTGCACCGCCCAGTTCTCCCATACCCCGTCCACGGTGAGCGTGCTCTCCGGATTGGCCAGCACCAGTTTTTCTATGCGCCAGTCGCGCGCCTGGTTGACCGCGACCACTTCAAGCTTGCCGAGCTCCTTGCCATCGAGGATGAGGCTCTCCGCGATGATGTCGATCGATGGCAATTCGCCCGAAGTCCTGTCTGCGTCCAAAGCCCCGGGCGCGGATTCCGGCACGGTGAAGTGCTTGAGGCGCGCGATGATGCGCCCGCGGCCCTCGCGTTGCCAGGTGATCTCGCCGTCGAGCTCCTTCGCGGCCACGCTCGCGGTCCAGCCCCCGCCGCGCGAGGCCGCGCGCACGCCGACATCGTTGAGGCGCTTGCCGCCGATATCCAGCGCCGCCACCTTGAGGTTGAGGGAGAATGCAGCGCCGCCAGTGTCGCCGTCTCCTGCGAGCAGGGCGCGCCAGCGATCGACGTCGAGGTAGGGAAGACTGCCCGTGACGGCAATTCCCTCTTTTCCGGGCAGCACGGCGGGTTCGTTGAAGGCGATCGCCCCGCGCTCGACCACATATTGTTCGCCCTCGAGGCGGCGCTGAATCTGGGCGCTGATCGAACGGCCCAGCGCTATCTTGATGCTGTCGCCGCGGGTCCGGCCCGCCGGCTCGACATCGATCACGCGTTCGATCCGCAGGGGGAGCGGCTCGGCCGCCGCCTTGCCGAAAGGCGCGGGGAGATTGGCGGAGACGCCCGTGAGCTGGGATTCGATAACGAGCGTCGCCCCTTGCCGCCGCGCGCTGGTAATCGTTGTCCGCCACGGTGTTGCGCCCGAGAACCTGCGAAGCAGCGATTCGCCCCAGGCGCGCGGAAGCCGCTCAACATTGACGGTCCCATGGGCGCTGACGATCATGGTGCCGTCGCCGCGGGTGGCAATCGAAAGCGAGGCCGGCCCGCCGAGGAATTGCGCCGTGATGGCGCGCGCGGTCGCGCCGGTTTCGCTGAATTCAAGCCGGCCGTTCACCTGGGAAAACGGAAACGCCTGTCCATACATTCGGATTTCGTCGTTGACAAAATCGTAGGCGCCCGCGATCTTAACCTGGTCCGGTCGTCGCAGCGGAAGATCCAGCGTGAGCGCAAGCCGGCCGGCGCCGGTCGATTGCATGGCCTCGGTGAAGCGGTCGAGAAATTTCGTCACCGGGCTTTGCGCGATGAACCCGAGAAAATCGGCGGTCTGGTCTTCGGCCTGAATCTGAAGATGCAGTTGCTCGTCCCCGCCATACAAATCCGGAATGCTCGCGCGCACGTTGCCCGATTTGACATTCAGGACACCGGCCTTCGTGGCCGCGACGCGCATGCTTTTTCCCTCGAAGATCAAATCGCCTGTGACGCCGGTCGTCTGCGGCCAGCCCTCGGCGTAGCGGTACGTCACGTCGGTCAGTTTCGCCGCGACCTGGAAAGTGCCGCTCGCGGGATCCTCGAACGGGAACTTTGCGAGGTCGCCCTTCAGACGCAACCGGACATCGTTCGAATGCCCCGCGTGGATCGAGGCCTTGAGGTACTCCACCGCCGGCCCGGGCAGCCACGGGATGTAGCGATATACGGCAGGGCCGTCTGCGCGCGAGAAACGTCCGGTCAGGTCAATCGCTCCCGGGCTGCCTTCCTTCGTGGCAAAACTGCCGGATAGCGTGCCGGCGATCTCGCGGTTGGCGAACGACAGGTTGCCGATCGTAAGCTCGAGATGATCGGGCGCGAGCTTCCAGCCGATCTGCGCGGTCAGCGAATCGAACTGCGCGCGGCCGTCGGCGACGATGCCCGGGAGCTCGATTGCGACTTTCTCGGAGCCCAGCACCAGGGTGCCGCCTTGTTCGCTGCATTCAATGCCTCCGCTAAGGCCGGCAAAACCCGGAATCCGGTCGTAGGCGCGCGCGCGCAGGCCTGTAAAGCTTCCGCGCAAGCTGTAGCTCCCGGGATTTTCCGCATCGCCGGTCCAGGCGTGCTTGAACTCGTGAAGACTGCCGCCAGGCTCGGTCGCCGCGAGGCGCGCTCGAGCGCGCTTCGGCAACGGCAGGTACTCGGCGAGATTCGCGAGCGGCGCGAGCTCGATCCCATCGGCCTCGATCTCGCCTCTTTGCGGGCGATCTTTGTCACCGCTGTCCCAGCGCACGGCAAAGTCGGCGCCTTGCAGCGTGATTCCCGCGCCGGTCTTGAGCGCAAGCTTGCGGCCGGACACTTCCATTGTGCCGCCGGCGCTTTCCTTCGCGCCGAGCCGTCCTTGCAGGTAGTCGAGCTCCAGCAACGGCAGGTCGGTGGCGAGGCGCGTCGCGACCTTCGCCAGCGCCACGTCGGCAGTGACCTCGGTGACCTTGCTCCCGGCGAAATCCAGCCAAACCCGCACCCCGCCCGTCCCGGAACGGATATCGAGGGGATAATCGAACCACTTCTTCCAGGCGATTAGGTCGGTGTATTCGAGCTGGGCGTAAAGCCGGCCGGTCCATTGCTTCGGGTCGTGCAGCTCACCGCGCAGTTCCCCGCGCACGTCGAGCGCAGAGGCGAGTTCCGCCGGCGCCTTGGCCCGCAGCGCGAAGCGGTGCGCGTCAAACCCGTTGCGCAGCGCGAAATTGACCTCGGAAAGCGCGAATAGCGGCGTTCCGCGCAGGTCGTCTGCCCAGATAAGGCTCGCGTCGCGAATCACGATCTCGCGCTGGGACGTCAGCCAGTCGGCGATTCCGGTGTCCTCCTGCGACTCGGGGTGCATCTCGATCCCGGCAACGTAGAACTTCCCGTTTTCGTCGCGCCGGATTTCGAGCCGGGGCCGCTCCAGCACCAGCGAGTAAAAACGAAGCTCCCGGAAGACTAGCGAAGTCCACGCCAGAGTCGCGTCGATGATCGGAATCGTCAGCGCCGCCCGCCCGTTCCGGTCGTGAATGGTCACGTCTCGGAGCACGAGGTCGGGGCGCAGGCCGCGCCAGCCCGCGTCGATGGCGCCGATGGTGACGCGCTGCCCCAGCGCCCGCGATACGGATTGCTCGATTTCTCCGGCGCTGGCGCCGACTTTGGGCAGGACCCAGTAATTCAGCGCGAAAACGATTCCCAGAAACAGGAAGTAGCCGCTCATTAGCACCCAGCCGGCCAGGCGCGCAACGGCGCGCCGCCGGCTTTGCGGCGGAAAGAGCGTGCGAACGATCGTTTCAATGCTCACGGCAGGAAGATTCTTGCGGAAACGGCGCCCTCTGTTGCGGCGGGGTCTGACATAAAATGGCGGGATTCACCTGATTGATAAACGCGGGCCCGCCGCCTCGCAGCGACCTGACCCACTTCGCGACGACCTGGCCCGCCTCGTGAGGCATTTTACCTGTAAGCCCGGATGGCCGCGCGAAAAAACCTCCACAAGCAATTGAGCGCTCTCAAGTTTTCCCGCTTCGCGCGGCGTCTGATCGAAGCGCGGCCCGAGCTTGGCGAAGAGATCGATCAAGCGGCGCGCGCTCCGTGGACACGCAAATCGATGCAGGCGTTCCTCGACGCCCGGAAAATCACCGACAGGCCGGCCTTGCGGACGGCGCTGCGCCGGCTGCGGCAGCGAGTGATGCTGAGGGTGATGGCGCGCGACCTCGGCGGACTCGCCTCCCTCGACGAAGTCTGCGCCTGCATGACCTCGCTCGCGGAGCTCGCCGTCTCCCG
>JBGPLD010000108.1:0-5333 GCA_041486325.1 Gammaproteobacteria bacterium | reverse complement strand
GGCGGCTGGTTCAGGAGCGGCGACAAGTTCAGCCAGGACAAGGACGGCTACTACGTATACGGCGGGCGCTCCGACGACATGCTGAAGGTCTCGGGCATCTACGTCTCGCCTGCGGAAGTCGAGGCCGCTCTCATCTCGCACGAGTCGGTGCTGGAAGCGGCGGTAGTGGGCGCCGCGGACGAAAACAAACTGATCAAGCCCAAGGCCTTTGTCGTGCTCAAGCCGGGCCGGTCAGCTAGCGATGCTCTCAAGCAGGCGCTGCAGCAACACGTGAAAGACAGGCTCGCACCGTACAAATATCCGCGCTGGATCGAATTCCTGAACGAACTGCCCAAGACCGCCACCGGGAAGATTCAGAGATTCAGGCTTCGCTCGAACTAGCGCGTCTATACCCCAAGCGCAAGCATGCGCTCGGGGCGTGCACCGGCGCAAAGCGGTGCTTTGCGAAACCCCGGCACACGTCCGCGCTGGATCGAATTCCTGAACGAACTGCCCAAGACCGCCACCGGGAAGATTCAGAGATTCAGGTTGCGAGGGTAGTCGGGATCGGGGTGCGGCGAGAGCTGCGTTGATGCGTCGCAATATCATGATTTAATTGCCTCCTGTCTCTCTATGGCCTAATATTCGAACCATGGTTCAGGTTTTGAATCGCGGTTCGAACGAGACCTCGAAGCGTGTCCAGCGCAAGAGCGATGCACAGCGGCTGAACATCCTGCGCGCCGCGGCGCGCGTGTTCCGCCGCCTCGGCCTATCGGCGACCGGAATGCGCGAAATCGCCGAGGAAGCCGACCTCTCTCCCGGCAATCTCTATTACTACTTCCGCGGCAGGGACGAGATCCTTCTGTTCTGCCAGGAGCGCACGCTCGAGCGCCTGCTCGCGTCAGTCGAGGAATCGCTCGCCGCTGCGGGGTCCTACGCAGAGCGCCTGCGCGCGGTGCTGCACGCGCACGTGCATTGCATGCTCGACGAGATGGAGGGCGCAACCGCGCACCTGGAAATCGAGGCGCTGCCCGAGGAATTGCGCGCTCCGGTCATCAGGAAGCGCGACACCTACGAGCACGCGGTGCGCGCGCTCGTCTCCGAGGGCATGGAGAGGGGCGAGTTCGCGCCGGCCGATGCGTCGCTTGTCACGCGCGCCATGCTGGGGGCGGTCAACTGGACGGCGCGCTGGTACCGGCCCGAGGGTCCGCAGTCGGCTGATGAGATCGCCGGATCGCTTTCCGATTACCTGGTGTGCGGCCTCATGCCCACGCGAACCGCAAAATGAAAACCCCGGCGCCAAGCAACGTCCATCTCACATTGCGCGTGAACGGCGAGGAGCAGCAGGTTTCCTTTGCTCCCTACAAGACCCTGCTCGAAGTGCTGCGCGAGGACATGGACCTGACCGGCACCAAGCACGGCTGCGAGCTGGGCGAATGCGGCGCCTGCGCGGTGCTGGTGGACGGGCGTCCGGTGCTCTCCTGCCTCGCGCTCGCCATCGACTGCGAAGGACAGGCGATCGAGACCGTCGAAGGTCTCGCCACCGGCGCGAAGCTGCACCCCTTGCAGGAAGCTTTCGCCGATCTGGGCGGGGCGCAGTGCGGCTACTGCACCCCGGGCATCCTGATGACGGCGAAGGCGCTGCTCGACCGCGAGCCGAACCCGAGCCGCGAGCGCATCAAGGAAGCGATCTCCGGAAATCTCTGCCGCTGTACCGGCTACCAGCAGATCTACGAATCCATCGAGGAAGCGGCAAGGACAATGCAGGAGTCCAAGCGATGACCCTGCCTGTCACCCCGAGCCCTTCGACTTCGCTCAGGGTCAACTCCGCGAGGGGTCTCCCTACGGTACAGCGTGCCATGGGAGATTCCTCGGGCTGCGCCGTCGGAATGACAAGTCCTAAAGGAAAGAAGGTCACGCGATGAAAGCCAAGACCCGTTTCGACGTGATCGGCAAGCCGCGCCGCCGCGTGGACGGCCGTGCCAAGGTCACGGGCCTGACGCGCTTCGCCGACGACGTGATGCTGCCGCGCATGGTGCATTGCAAGCTGCTGCGCTCGCCGCATCCGCACGCAAATATCGAATCGATCGACGTCTCGCGCGCCGGAAAGCATCCGGGCGTACATCTCGTGCTCACCGGCAAGGATTTCCCGATCACTTTCGGCATCCTGCCGGTGTCGCAGGACGAATATCCTCTCGCGCCGGAGCGCGTGCGCTACGTCGGCGACCCGGTCGCCGCGGTGATCGCGAAGGACGAGCAGACCGCGTGCGAGGCGCTCGACCTGATCGACGTGAAATACAATGCGCTCAAGACCATCTCCGATTCCGCGGAAGCACTCGCGACGCCTGAGCCGCGCATCCACGATTACGGCGAGCGGGGCAACATCCACCGCCTGCAGGCGTATGAATTCGGCGACATGGAAGACGCGCTCGCGAAATCCGACCACGTGTTCGAGGACGTGTTCTTCTTCCAGGGCAACACGCATTTGCCGATCGAGCAGCACGCCTCGGTCGCCGCGGTGGACGGGGAGGGCAAGCTCACTCTGTGGTCCTCCACGCAGGTGCCGCACTACATCCACCGCGCGCTTGCGAAGGCGCTGCAGATTCCGCCCGCGCATGTGCGCGTCATCGCCTGCCCGAACGGCGGCGGCTTCGGCGGCAAATGCGACCTGCACAATCACGAGATCGTGGTGTCGAAGGCGGCGCTCCTGCTCGGCCGCCCGGTGAAAATCTGCCTCAACCGCGAGGAAGTGTTCTACATGCACCGCGGCCGCCATCCCGTACTCATGAAAATGCGCACCGGCGTGACGAAGGACGGCAAGCTCACCGGCATGCACACGCAAACCCTGCTCGACGGCGGCGGCTACGGCGGCTACGGCGCCGCGAGCACCTTTTACACGGGCGTTCTTCAAACGGTGACCTACGAAATGCCGCGCTACCGCTTCGACGCCTGCCGCACCTTTACCAACAAGCCGCCGTGCGGGCCCAAGCGCGGTCACGGCACGCCGCAGCCGCGCTTCGGCCAGGAAGTGCAGCTCGACAAGATCGCGGAAAAGCTCGGCATGGATCCCGCCGATTTCCGCCTCGGTATCGTCGCCAAGCCCAACACCCTCACGGCGAACTGGCTCAGGATCGGCACCATAGGCCTCGCCGAGTGCATCCGCAAGGTCGTGGAAATTTCCGACTGGAAGAACAAGTTCAAGAAATTGCCCGAAGGCCGCGGCTTCGGCCTCGCCTGCAGCGCTTACCTGTGCGGCGCGGGCCTGCCGATCTACTGGAACAAGATGCCGCAGTCGGGCGTGCAGATCCTGCTCGACCGCAGCGGGCAGGTGACGGTGTTCTGCGGTGCGACCGAAATCGGGCAGGGGTCGGACGACGTGCTCGCCGCAGTTGTCGCTGAAGTCCTTGGCATCGACGCCTACGACGTGCGCTGCGTCACCGGCGACACCGGGCTCACGCCCGTTGACCTCGGCTCCTACTCCAGCCGAGTCACGGTAATGATGGGCAACGCCGCGATTCAGGCCGCCGAGCGCCTGAAGGCGCAGATCGCGCAGGCTGCCGCCGACAACATGGAAACGCTTCCCGAGAACGTCGCCTTCGCGCGCGGCCGCGTGTTCCGCGCCGACGATCCCGGCAAGCTGATGAGTTTCCGCGAAGCGATCGTGCTCGCCGAGGAAAAGTTCGGCACGCTCGGCGCGGTCGGATCGTACTCGCCGCCGCGCGCGCCGGGGCGCTACAAGGGCGCCGGCGTCGGTCCGTCGCCGGCGTATTCGTATACAGCGTGCGTGGTCGAAGCCGAAGTGGACCGGAAAACCGGATGGATCACCGTGCCCAAGGTGTGGATCGCGCATGACATCGGCCGCGCCATCAACCCGGTGAGCGCGCGCGGCCAGGTCGAAGGCAGCGTGTACATGGGCCTGGGCGAAGCGTTGATGGAAGAGCAGGTGTTTCGGCGCCTGCCGCCGAAGCTGTCGAATGCGCTCGTGCACAAGATCCCGTCTCTCCTGGAATACAAGAGCCTCACGTCCCTGGACATGCCTGAAGTGGTGACCGAGCTGATCGAGGATCCCGATCCGAACTGCCCGTTCGGCGCAAAGGAAGTAGGGCAGGGACCGCTACTGCCGGTGATGCCGGCGGTGGCGAACGCTGTATACGACGCGATAGGCGTGCGCATCGACGAAGTGCCGATCACGCCGGACAAGGTGCTCGCGGCGCTGGAGAAGAAAGCGAAAGGCGAGAATCCACGCTTCGGTCCCGAGAGCTTCCCGAACGTGCCGTATCCCGACCCGATACGCGTGCCGCCGCCCTGGGAGGGGGGCGACGGCAATTCGGTCAACGAGCCGGACCGCAAGTCCGCAAGCCGACGGGAAAAGGCGACCACCACGTGATGCGCCTGCCCTGGTTCGGCTTTCACGCGCCGAAGACCGTCGCCGAAGCGGCGAATATCCTCGCCGCCGAAGGCCCGCAGGCGATGCTGATCGCCGGCGGCACCGATTTGCTGCCGAACATGAAGCGCCGCCACCAGACGCCGGCAATGCTGGTCTCACTGCGTCAGGTCGAGGGGCTAAAGAGAATCACGAATGGCGCGGGCGCCACCCTCGGCGCCGGCCTGACGCTAAGCGAAGTCGTCGCCCATCCCATGGTGCGCGAGAAATACGCCGGGCTGTGGCAGGCGGCGGCGCAGGTGGCCACCGTGCACCTGCGCAACATGGGAACGCTGGGCGGCAATCTGTGCCTGGACACGCGCTGCAACTACTACAACCAGAACTACGAGTGGCGCAAGGCGATCGACTTCTGCATGAAAAAGGACGGCGAAATCTGCTGGGTCGCCACCGCGAGCAAGCGCTGCGTCGCAACCTCCTCGACCGACACCGCGCCCGCGCTGATCGCCCTTGGCGCGAGCGTGCGCCTCGTTTCGGCGCGGGGCGAGCGCGAAGTGGCGCTGGCCGACTTTTACAAAAACGACGGCATCGACTACCTCACCCGCCGTCCCGACGAGATCCTCACCGAAGTGAAGCTGCCTGCGGCCGCGGGCTGGAAGAGCGCCTACTGGAAGCTGAGAAGGCGCGGCGCGTTCGACTTTCCCGTGCTCGGCGTTGCCGCGGCGGTGAAGTTCTCGCCCGGCGGCACTGTCGAATCCGCGCGCATTGCGCTCGGCGCCGTCTCGTCGCGGCCGCTTCTGGTCGCCAGCGCGGGCGAGTTCCTCGCCGGCAAGAAACTGACCGATGAAGTCATTGCCGAGGCTGGCGCGATGGTCGCCTCGCGCGCGAAGCCGATGGACAACACCGACTTCGACATCTACTGGCGCAAAGGCGTCGTCTCGGAGTTCGTCGGCTACGCGCTCAGAGAAATTCG
>JBGPLD010000107.1:0-5346 GCA_041486325.1 Gammaproteobacteria bacterium | reverse complement strand
GCCGCCGTGAACGTCTTCTTGAACTGCATCTCGGCGTCGATTCCCGGACCGTAGTCGGAAACCAGCGTATAGACCTGTTTGATCCCGTTCTTGATCGCCCAGGTGGCGAGCGGCGCAGTGACTTGCGGAAGCGTCATGGATACGCGGGCAATATAGGGCGAACGCGTGGTGATGATCGAAGTCGCTGCGTTCATGACGATCATGGGTTTCTTCGCCTCGGTCGCGAGCGGCGCAACTGCGAGCGCGTTGGGCGTCAGCCCGAAGCCCGCCAGGAAGTCGACCTTGTCATTGGTGATCAGCTCCTGCGCCTGCCTTTTTGCCACGTCCGGCGCCATTCCGGTCGTGTCCTTTACCACAAGCTCGACTTTGCGGCCGGCGACCGTGTCGCCGTTGGCCTTAACGTAGGCGCGAGCGCCGTTCATGATCTGCCGGCCGATATCCGCGAACGGACCGCTCATCTCCACCACCATTCCGACCTTGATCGGTTCCTGGGCCGCGGCCGATGCTGCCACCAGACAGGCGGCCCCCGTCACGAGCAAGTTGAAGTAAAGCTTCATCATGACTGTCTCCTTGTGCGTTTCCAATGCAGAGATTCCTACTCCACCGCCGCTTCCAGGGCTTGGGAACCGATGATCAGTTTCAGCACCTCGCTCGCTCCCTCGTAGATGCGCAGCGCGCGGATTTCGCGGTACAGCCGCTCCACCGCCATCCCCCGCACCACGCCCAGCCCGCCGAAGAGCTGCACCGCCGCGTCGATCACCTGCTGCGCCGATTCGGTGGCGAACAGCTTGGCCATCGAGGCCTCGCGCGTGACGCGCCCGCCGATTACGTCTTTGGTCCACGCGGCGCGGTAAATCAACAAGGCCGCGGCGTCGATCGACATGGCCATCTCGCCGAGCTTGCTCTGGGTCAGCTGAAGATCACCCAGCGCGCGACCGAACATGCGTCGCTTGAGCGCGCGCGCCGTCGCCTCGTCCATCGCGCGCCGCGCAAAGCCGAGCGCGGCGGCGCCGACCGTGGAGCGAAATGCATCCAGCGTGGCCATCGCGATCTTGAAGCCTTCGCCGGGCCGACCGAGGAGACGGTCTGCGGGGACGCGGCAGCCGGTCAGGCGCAGCGTTGCAAGCGGATGGGAAGCGATGACCTCGATGCGCTCGGAAGCATCCAGGCCGGGAGTGTCCGCATCGACGATGAAAGCGGACAGGCCCTTCGCACCCGGCGCTTCACCGGATCGAGCGAAGACAACGTAATAGCTGGCGAGGCCGCCGTTGGAGACCCAGGTCTTGATCCCGTCGAGGCGCCAGGAATCACCCTCGCGCATGGCGGTGGTCGTGATTGCGGCGACGTCGGAGCCCGCGTCGGGCTCCGAGAGCGCAAATGCGGCGACCGCCGACCCCGCCACGACTCGCGGGAGGAAGGAGCGTTTCTGGTCCTCGCGACCGTAAAGGGTAATCGGGACACTGCCCAGACCTTGCATTGCCAGGGCAAAGTCCGCAAGCCCGGAGGCCCGGCCGAGAATTTCACGCGCAAGGCACAAGCTCCGCACGTCGAGGTTCTCGCGCAGGCCACCATAGGCACCGGGAACGCAGACCCGCAGCAGGCCCGCCTTTCCCAATTCAGCCACGAGCCGAGAGACACAGGTATAGACAGCATCCGGGCTGTCCTCCGAGCCGGTGAGCAGCCGCGGCAGCACTTCGGCTGCCCAGCGATCCACCTCGCGCGCGAAATCGCGATGGCCGTCGTCGAAAAACGGCCAGGACAGGTAGCTCGTGTCGGCCATCAGTTGCCCTCGAATACGGGTTTCTGCTTGGCGACGAAGGCCTGATACGCGCGTTCGAAATCCTTGGTCTTCATGCAAATCGCCTGGGCCTGCGCTTCGGCTTCGATGCACTCATTGAGGCCGTGGCTCCACTCCTGGAACAGCATGGTCTTGGTCATCGCGTGACCGAACGTGGGGCCGTCCGCCAGGCTCACGGCCATCGCGGTGGCTTCCTCCAGCACACGCTCCGGGTCCACCAGCCGGTTGTAGAAGCCGAAGCGCTCGGCTTCCTCGCCGCCTACGACGCGCCCGGTGTACAGGAGATCGGCCGCTCGCGACAAGCCGATCAGGCGCGGCAGCAAGGTGCAGGCGCCCATGTCGGCACCAGCAAGTCCGACGCGCACGAACAGGAACGCGAGCTTGCTGCGCGCGGTGCTGAAGCGCATGTCGGACCCGCAGGCGATCATCGCGCCGGCCCCGGTGCACACGCCGTCGATCGCCGCAACGATCGGCTGCGGGCAGGCGCGCATCGCCTTGACCATGTCGCCGGTCATGCGTGTGAATTGCATCAGCTCGATCATGTCCATCTTCACCAGCTTGCCGATGATGTCGTGCACGTCGCCGCCCGAGCAGAAATTGCCGCCGGCGCCGGTGATGACCACGGCCTTGACGTCGCTTGCGTAGCTCATTTCGCGGAACAGATCGCGCAGTTCGGCGTAGGACTCGAACGTGAGCGGGTTCTTGCGCTCGGGCCGGTTGAGCGTGATCGTCGCGACTTTGCCGGACACGGCGTAAGCGAAATGCGAGGCCTTGTAGTCGGCCAGTTTCACTTTTTTCATGATCTCGCTCCTCTAGCCGACCATCGTCAGGCCGCCGCTGACGCTCAGCACCTGACCGGTGATGTAACCCGCGTTCGGACCGGCGAAGAACACGATCGCTTCCGCCACCTCCGCCGGCTGGCCGAAGCGGCGCATCGGGATCGCCTTGATGAAGGCGTCGCGGTATTTTTCAGGGACTGCGGCCAAGAGCGGCGTGTCGGTCGGACCCGGGCAGACGCAGTTGACGGTGACGTTGAAGCGGGCCCCCTCGCGGGCCAGGGCCTTGGTGAAACCGATGAGTCCCGCCTTCGCACCGGAATACACGGTCTCGCCGAGGCTGCCGACCCGGCCGGCGTCGCTCGACACGTTGACGACCCTGCCGGACTTGCGTTCGAACATCTGCGGAAGCAGCGCTTGGGTGAGCCGCATCGGACCGACGAAATTCAGGCTGATGACTTTTTCCCAGAAGGCGTCGTCGCTCTCGACAAAGGGCGTCGTCTTGCCCCATCCGGCGCCGTTCACCAGGATGTCCACGCGCCCGAAGCGCTGCAAGGTCGTGGCCGCGAAACTCCTTATCGAGGTAGGATCGGTGAGGTCCAGGTAAACGTATTCCGCTTTCCGGCCCTTCTTGCGGATACCGGCAGCAGCGGCCTCGCCGTTCTCGCGCGCGATGTCGCCGATGCACACCGTGGCTCCGCCCTCGGCGAGTACCTCGGCGGTCGCCTGGCCGATGCCCGAGGCGCCGCCGGTGACGACGGCAATCTTGTCGTTCAGATTCATTGTGTCTCCTTGGAATGGCTGTGCGTGGTGCTGCGATTCAGGAATTCAGAAACCCTGCGGCGGGTCTCGGGATGATCGTAAAGACGCCGGGTGGCAGCGAGCTCTTCTACAAATCCATCGCGAGCCGGATTGCCTTGTGCAGCAATGCAGTCCTTGGCCGCAGCCACAGCCGCCTTGGGCAGGGCGGCATATCGCGCCGCCAAATCGCGGGTCCAGTCAGCCAGCTGCTCTCGCGGCTGCGCCCACTGGACGAGTCCCAGCCGTTCGGCCTCGGCTCCGTCGATAACCTCGGCGCCGAGAATCAGACGGCTGGAAACGCCGTGCCCGCACAGACGCGTCAATCTCTGCGTGCCGCCAGCGCCGGGCAGGAGGCCCAGCCCCACCTCGGGCAAACCGAGCTTGGCTTCGGCTGCCGCGACGCGAATGTCGCAGGCGAGCGCCAATTCCATTCCGCCTCCCAAGGCCGCGCCGCCGATCTCGGCGAGAGTGACGATGGGCGAGGTTTCGATGCGCTCGAAGAGGCGCTGCATGCGAATCACAAGCTTCAGCATGGCGTCCGACCCGTCGGCGGTGGCAAAGCTCGACCGCATCAGGGCAAGGTCGGCGCCGGCGCAAAAGACCTTCTGGTCGCTGCGGATATGCAGCACCGTCAGATCGTCATCGTCGGCGATCTGATCGAGCACTGCGTCGAAGCGCGCAATCAGCGCGTCGTCGAGCGCATTCACCGGCGGGCGCGATAGCGTGACCACGGCGACGCGGCCGGCTCGCTCGACGGCAAGCATTTCAGCGGCCGGGCTCAAAGCCGCCGATCTCGTGATAGACGACTGCACGGTCCTCCTCAAAAGCTCTCATCGGAAACTCGTTGTGCCGGGGTCGTTATGCAAAGGCGTCGGCGAGATAAAGGTCTTTGAGCTTGCGGCGCTGCAGCTTGCCCGTGGCGGTGACCGGCATATCGGCTATCCATTTCACCAGCCTCGGCCGCTTGATCTTCGGCAGCGTGGCGATTCCGGCTTCGATACGCTCCCGGGCTTCCGTTTCTTTTCCGGGCACCGCAACCGCGAACAAGGCTATCGACCCCAGTCCGTCGCGGCTCGTATCGCCTACCGCCGCAAGTTGCTGGACGCTTCCGGCCGCGCAGGCGACCAGCGACTGCTCGACTTCGAGCACACTCACCCATTGCCCGGAAATCTTCAGCATGTCGTCGTCGCGCCCGCAGAACTCCCAGCTGCCGGACGCCGCGCGCCGGAACAGGTCGCCGGGAGAAAACCACCCGGCATCGAAGCTGTCGGCCTCGGCCTGCGGTCGCTGCCAGTAGCCGAGGGCGACGCATCGGTGCCGCAGCCAGACGCGTTGCGGCGTGCTGCCGATATCCGGGCCTCCCGGGGCCACGCGCAATTCCACGTCCGGCGAGAGCGACAACAGCTTGCTGTCGTCGCCGCAATAGAGAACCAGCGCGATCGTTTCGGAGGCGCCGTAGCCGGACACGGGGGCGATCCCCGTCGCCTCCTTCCACAGCCGACGCACATTGGCGGGCAGCGCCTCGCCTGCCGAGACGAAATGCCGGACTCCCCCGAGACGCGAGGTGATCCCAGCCTGAAGCATCTTCAGATACAGGGTCGGAACCGAGAACATCACGTGGGGGCGGTGCCGTTCGACGATATCGGCGACGCGCTCTGCGGTGGGCCACTCGGCGTCCAGGATCACCGTCCCCCCGAGCCGCAGTCCGGCAAAGAGGGCGTTGCCGAGCGCGTAGGCGAAGAACAGCTTGGAAGATGCATAGACGCGCGCGCGCGCATCCAGCCCGAGAACGGAACTGGCGAAGCTCCCGGTCTCGATTACGGCGCGCTGTGCGTGCACCACACCCTTGGGCACGCCCGTGGTGCCCGAGGTGTAGATCCAGAAGGCCGGGGATTCCTCGGGACGCTGCTCCGCGGCGATCGCGCTCGCGCCGTCCCAGAGAGAATGCGCCTCGTCGCAGGTGATGATGCG
>JBGPLD010000106.1:0-5350 GCA_041486325.1 Gammaproteobacteria bacterium | reverse complement strand
TTGCCGCTCAAGGCCGTGGAGCTGCCGCCGCTGGAGCTTTCGCGCCGCGCCCCGATCCGGATCTTCGGCATGGTGCTCGACACGCGCCTCGACTTCACCTAGAAAACACGCGGGCGCACGGGCCGCGGCGGGTCCGCGGGGCCGGCGCCCTTTTCCCGATCGATCGGCCGCCGGTTGATGCAAATATCCGTGCTCGGGGCGGGTCCTGCCGGCCTGCTTTTTTCGCTGCTCTGCAAGCGCCGCTTTCCGTCCTGGAGCATAGAGGTCTGCGAGCAAAATCCGGCTGACGCGACCTACGGCTTCGGCGTCGTGTTCTCGGAAGGCGCGCTCGCGTTCCTCGAGCGCGACGAGCCCGGCCTGTTCCGCGTGCTCGCCGCGGCGATGGAATCCTGGCCCATTCAGCGCGTCGTGCACCGCGGCGAATGCGTGGACATCGACGGCAACGGCTTTTCCGCGATCGCGCGCCTCGATCTCCTCCGGATCCTGCAGCGGAATTGCCGCGACGCGGGCGTGCGAATGGAATACGGCCGCACCGTGAAGTCGCTCGGTGAGCTGGCTGGCGCGGACCTCGTCGTCGGCGCGGACGGAGTGAACTCGCTCGTGCGCCGCTCGCTTGAGGCAACGTTCGAGCCGAAGATCGAGCTGCTCGGCAACCGCTTCGTCTGGTACGGCACTGCGCAGGCGTTCGAGTGCCTGACCCTCACGTTTCGCGAAAGCGAGCACGGCGCCTTTGTCGCGCACCACTACCGCTACTCGCCCGCGATGAGCACCTTCATCGTCGAGTGCGACGCGGCAACGTGGAAGAGGGCGGGGCTGGACCGCATGCCGGACGCGGAGAGCCGCGCCTGCTGCGAGAGAGTATTTGCGCCGGACCTGGACGGGAATGCGCTGGTGTCGAACAAGTCCGCGTGGCGGCAATTTCCGCTGCTCTCCTGCCGCCGCTGGCATGCAGCCCATGGGACCACGGCGGCCGTGCTGATCGGCGACTCGCTGCGAACGGTGCATTTCTCCATCGGCTCGGGCACCCGGCTCGCTTTCGAGGACGCGATCGCGCTCGACCGCGCGTTCGCGCAAAGCGGGGAGGACGTGCCGCGCGCGCTGGCGGCGTTCGAGCGCGAGCGCCGGCCCATCGTCGATAAGCTGCTCGCCGCCGCGAACGCGAGCTCGTACTGGTATGAGCGCTTCCCGGAGAAAATGCGGCAGGAACCCTGGCGGCTCGCCTACGACTACATGACGCGGAGCGGCCGCATGACCGACGAGCGCCTGCGCGAGATTGCGCCGCGATTCATGGCCCGCCTGCGGGAGCGTCGCTCCGGCAGGCCGAAAAATTAGGAATTATCTGATGCCGGCGTGCTACGCGGCGAGCGAGAGGACAGAATCCTCGTACTTGCCCGGGCCCATGCCGCCTTCCGGGAAGATCCGGCGCTCGGCGATCCAGCGGAAAGATTCCTCGAACACTTCCTTGGTATAGGGCTCGAAGACGATGCGCTCGCCCGGGCCCCAGCGGCGCGTGTCCATCTGGTCGAGGAAGCGCGCGGGAAATTCCTTCTTGTAGTAATGCGTGTAGAGCTCCGGGCGCAGGTCGATGTCGCGCTGGGCTTTTCGCAGGGCGGCGAAAAATTTCCTGACGTTCTCCGGATCCGGGCTGCCGGTGATCATCGAGGCCATCATGAACGTGCTGTCGATCACCTTGCGGAAGCCGAGCTGTTCCAGGAAGTAATAGGGGCCGCTGAACAGGGACACCGCCGGAATCTTGCGATCGATTGCCAGCTCCATGCGCCTGAACAGGAGCCCGTCGGCGAAGGACAGTTTGATATTCTCGATCGGCATGTATTGCTCGAGCGCCTGGATCGTCGCGTAGTGGCTGCCGGACTGGTGGCCGACGGAAATCGGCACGTCCTTGAGATCGGCGGGATGGCGAAGTTCGGATTCCGGAGGAACGAAGACGCCGGCAGGAGAGACCGAGTAGGCGTCGGCGTAGAGCTTGCCGTGGCCGTTCGAGGCCGCGACGTTGACCGTCCAATGGCACGCGCCGCTCACATCGCACGCACGACCCTGTTCGAGGCTCTGAAAAGCGCCTACCCTGTCCGGGGTGGTATGTTTCCTGGCGGCGTCGCCGGGTCCATAGTTGTCGCGGAATTCGTAGGCCAGGCCCTCGGCGGCAAAGTAACCCTTCTCCTCGGCGACCCATTCCTGAAGCCTGAAGTGCGGCGATATGACGAACTTTCCCATGGTGTCCTCCCCGGCGGCAGCATCGGCGCCGGTCAGCGCTTGAATCTAGCGCAGCCGCACGAGGTACGCAATGAATATCGTGGTCGTGACTTCCGTCATTGGGCTTCACGTACCGGTTCTGTTGACAAAGCCGAGTGCTCGGTTAGAGTTCTGTTGCTGGAATCGCGCAGGGGGATAGCAATGCCGACGACCGGAGCCGGGCAGTGAGCATCGAAATGCGCGTCGACGGCGAACCGCGGCTCTTCGAGGTCGCCAGCCTCGTGATCGCCGGCTGGACCGGGCGCGACAAGGCCGCAGTCGAGCACCACATCGCCGAGCTTGCGGCGATCGGCGTGAAGCGTCCGCGCACCGCGCCGTGCTTCTACCGGCTCGGCGCGAGCCTGCTCACTACGGCGCGCGAACTCGACGTGGTCGGGAACGACTCGAGCGGGGAAGCGGAGTTCGTGCTGATTTCCGCGCCCGACGGCATTTACGTCGGCGTCGGTTCCGACCACACGGACCGCAAGGTCGAGGCGTACGGAGTTACGGTATCGAAGCAGATGTGCCCGAAGGCGATCGGGCAGGAACTCTGGCGGCTCGCGGATCTCGAAGACCATTGGGACCGGCTCACGCTGCGCTCGCATGTCACGCGCAACAACAAGCGGCTGGTCTACCAGGAGGGGCCCGTGAGCGGGATGCTTTCCCCGCGCGAGCTGCTCGCGCGCTTTCCGGATTCGCCCGGCAGGCTTCCCGAGGGCACGGCGATGTTCTGCGGCACTCTTGCCGTGCAGGGCGAGATCGGCGGCGGCGAGCGCTTCGAGATCGAGCTTCACGATCCGGTAAAAGACCGCAGCCTGAAGCACGACTACACTGTTCGCAGCCTCGAAATCGCAGACTAGGAACAGGGAGAACGCAGATGGCCATCCGCAAGGAGCACAAGGAGTTCTACACGGTCGATCTCACCCGGGATTGGGAGGCGCTGCCCGGATATCCGGAGGGAATCGAGCAGCAAGTTCTCGCCGGCTTTCTCGACGAGAAAAACAAGCGAGGTTTTCGCACCCGCCATCTGCGCTTCGCGCCGGGCATTCACACCCCCGAGCCGTTCGTGCACGACTACTGGGAGGAGGTCTATCTCGTTTCGGGCGACCTGATCGTCGGCAATGACAGGAACGGCCGGGGCGGCACCCGGTTCGGTCCCAACACCTACGCCTGCCGTCCGCCGGGGACGAAGCACGGGCCGTTCAAATCGGAAAAGGGCTGCCTGTTGCTCGAGCTGCACTACTACGACGATAGCGCGAAACGATGACGTCGAGACGCGAAGGACACAATACATGGCCGAATTCGTGATTCGCCCCATCGCCGAGCTGGCCCGCGACCTCGCCGAGGGGAGGACCACGAGCCGCAAGCTGATCGAGGGCGCGCTCGCGCGCATTGCCAATGTGGGCGGGGAGGGCGGCCGCGTCTTCACCAAAGTGCACGCCGAATCGGCGCTGCGCGAAGCCGACGACTCCGACCGTCGGCGCAAGGAAGGCACGGTGCCGTCTCCGCTCGCCGGACTTGCGGTCTCGATCAAGGATCTGTTCGATATTGCGGGCGACGTGACTACCGCCGGCTCGACGATCCTGCGCGATGAGCCGCCCGCCACCGCCGATGCGGCGGCGGTCGCGAGGCTGAGAGCGGCCGGCGCCATCGTGATCGGCCGCAGCAACATGACCGAGTTCGCGTTCTCCGGCATGGGTCTCAATCCGCATTACGGCACTCCGGCGAATCCCTTCGACCGCGAGACCCGCAGGATTCCGGGTGGATCGTCCTCGGGCGCGGCGGTGTCGGTCACCGACGGCATGGCGGCATTTGCGCTCGGCACCGATACCGGCGGCTCGGCGCGCATCCCGGCGGCGCTGTGCGGAATCACCGGATTCAAGCCGACTCGGGCACGCGTCCCGCTCACCGGAGCCTTTCCGCTTTCGACCACGCTCGATTCGGTCGGTCCGCTCGCGCCCACGGTTTCGTGCTGCGTCACGGTGTTCCAGGTGCTCGCGGGAGAACCGGCGCGGCCGCTGCGGCCCGCGGCGCCGCGTGAGATCCGCCTTGGCGTCTCAAGCAACTTCATGCGCGACGATCTCGACTTCGAAGTGATGACGGCTTTCGATGCCGTGCTCCAGCATCTTTCCAGGCAGGGCGTGCAGCTCATCGAGCTGCGCGCGCTTGAATTCGAGGAGGCCGCGAGCGCCAGCCGCGGCGGCGGCATTTCCCCGCCCGAGGCCTACGCCCTGCACAGGCGATGGCTGGCCCGCGAGAAGGAATACGACCCGCGGGTGCTTGAGAGGATCCTTCGCGGCGGGGAGGTCACCGCCGCGGATTACATCGATCTTCTCGCGACGCGCGAGCGCCTGATGCGGCGGTTCAGCCGCTCCAACTACGACGTCGATGCCTTTGTGATGCCCACGGTGCCGAGAATCGCACCCCCGCTGGGCCACGTCGAGCGCGACGCCGGATCGTTCCGGGAATTCAACGGCCACATGCTGCGCAACACCAGCCCCATCAATTTCCTGGACGGCTGTGCGCTGACTTTGCCGATCCAGGCCCCGGGCACCCCGCCCGTGGGCCTCATGGTCGCGGGTTTTTCAGGGGAGGACGAGCGCGTCCTCTCGGTCGGCCTGGGAATAGAGAACGCATTGGCACAACGCAGACCGATTCTCGTAGAATAAGGGTTAAAGCGGACGCGAAGCGCCGCTTTAACTCCGCGCGTTGGAGCGGACGCTGACCGCGCCGCTCAACGCGCGGACTAATCCGAAACGAGGAGGGAAAAAATGAAATATCAAATATTCGGGCGCCGTGAATTTCTCAAGGGAGCGGCCGCGAGCGCTGCCGCGGCGGGGGCGGGGCTCGCGTTTCCGGGGCTCGCCCTGGCGCAGGGCGCCAAGATCAAAATCGGGCTGATGCTCCCTTACACCGGGACGTACGCGCCGCTGGGCGTCGCGATTGAGAACGGCTTCCGGCTCGCTCTCCAGGAAAACGGCGGCAAGTTCGGCGGCCGCGAGGTCGAGTTCTTCAAGGTGGACGACGAATCCGAGCCGTCCAAGGCGACCGACAACGTCAACCGGCTGGTCACGCGCGACAAGGTGGACATGGTGCTCGG
>JBGPLD010000105.1:0-5361 GCA_041486325.1 Gammaproteobacteria bacterium | reverse complement strand
GATCCGGAATTCAACCTGACGATTCGGGACCACCGATTCGAACCCGCCGAGCTTCGCGTTCCTGCCGGGAAAAAGATCAAGCTGGTGATCGTAAACAAGGATGACACCGCAGAGGAGTTCGAGAGCCACGCGCTCAACCGCGAGAAGGTAGTTCCCGCACGCGCCCGGGTCACCCTATTCATCGGCCCCCTCGAACCGGGTCGATATCCTTTCGCCGGCGAGTTCCATGAGAACACCGCGCAAGGCGTCATCATCGCGCAATAAAACCGCCCGGCGGCGGCGCCTTACGCCGTGGGCTCGAATTCGCCGCGCCAATCCATCCACGCAACACAGAAACGTTTCTGCAATGAATCGTCTGCTTAGTGCCGTTGTGCTCGCGCTCTTTCCGGCGTCAGCCCTGTTTGCGGGTCCCGCTGACTATGTATTCATGCCCGCGGTCACCTATGGCGAACGCGAAATTGATTTCAAGTCGGGCACGGCGCGGAATTCCGGGGACCCCCGGATGAGCGCGGCATCGATCGGCTTCGGCTATGGCGCGACCCAGCGCTGGTTCACGGAAATATACAGAAAATACGAAAGCTCCGGCGACGAAGGCATGCATTTCGACGCCTGGGAATGGGAAAACAAGTTCCAGCTGACCGAAGCCGGCGAATATCCTGTCGACGCGGGGTTCATCGTCGAAATCGAGCACCCGAAAGACCGCAGCGAAGGAAACGAGCTGCGCCTCGGGCCGCTTCTTCAAACCGAGTTAGGCAAGCTGCAGTTGAACGCAAACATCCTGTTCGAGCGCCATTATCGCGCGGAGTCCCCACAGCGTACGGAGCTCGGCTATCAGTGGCAGGTCAAGTATCGTTTGCAGCCGAAATTCGAGTACGGCTTTCAGGGATTCGGCGAGCTAGGCCAGTGGAACCGCTGGGATCCCCCGGACCAGCAGACCAATCGAATGGGACCGGCGGTATTCGGCAAAGTTGGGCTGGGCAACCGGCAGGCGCTGCGTTACAACGCAGCATGGCTATTCGGCGTGTCCAAAGCCGCGCCGGACCACACGTTTCGATTCCAGGCGGAATACGAATTCTGAAAACAAAAAGCAGATTACCTTCCCTCGCGCGCTGATAACGCAAGCGGCCTCGATGATGGAGCCTCGTTGATCACGCGCAGCATGGTGAGACTCAAGCCTTTGACGGCAAGCTTGCCATCCAGCGCGCGCATGATCGGGCCCAGGCCCGGGCGCGCCGGATCGTATGCAAACGACATCGATGCGCTCGCAAGCGAGACGCGCGCGGTGCCGGAGTCGACGCCGCGGGTGGATTCGATCATGCCCCTGAGGACCTTCTGCAACTCCACGCTCGCGGCAAGCGGGCCTTCGATCGCAAAGAATGCCACCTCGTGCTTGCGCTCGAGCGCGCGCACGATCAGCGAATGGTCGTAGGCCGCAGCGACCTTGTCCTCGACGCAGTAGCCGCAGGCAAGTGCGCCGGATCCTTGCAGCGCGAGAAGTGACAGAGCAAGTATCAGCGCGGTGCGCATGATCTTAGCGGCCCTTTTGCGCCGCGGCGGCGGCGGCCGGCTGCGAGTCGACCCAGTGAAAATATTTGATGTACTGCCGGATTTCGGCGTCGCCCAGGCTCTGGTTCGGCATCGGAACATTGTTGTACTCCTTTAGCATCGCCCTGGCGTCCGCGTCGGTCACGAGCATCTTCTCGGGCGACTTGAGCCACCGGGTCAGCCAGTCGTCGCTGCGGCGCCGGGTGACGCCGGCAATATCGGGCCCGAGCTTCTTTCCCTGTCCGATCGAGTGGCAGGCGAGGCACTTGCTCTCGAACGCAAGCTTGCCCTGAACCGCATCCGGGTCAGTCGGCGTCGCCGAAGCCGGGATGTTGTGGTGCTCGAGTTCCCTTTCCTCGGTCTTCGCGCTGGTGGAAATCAGGCCGATTGCGCCCTGCGAGGCGTTGGCGAAATGGTGGTCCACCATGATGTAGGAGCCATTCTCTGGAATCATGAATTCGACGATCGCGCTGTTCGAGGAGCCGAGCAGCACCGTCTGCATGCCGCGGAACTGGTTGTCCGGATTGCCCTCGAACCAGACCCGGTCGAATATCGTTCCGACGATATGGAAGCTGGAGGTCTTGCTTGGCCCGACGTTGAGGACGTGCACGCGCAGGCGCTCGCCGGATTTAGCCGGCAACGGCTTTCTCACCATGCCGTTGTGCGTGCCGTTGAACACGGTGTGGGTCGGCTGCGACGCGCGCAACCGGTCGCCGTCAAGGACGTATAGCGGCGCGCCGCCGACTTTGCGCTTTTCCGGATCGAGCTTGGCGTAGAACTCGCTCTGGATGACCACGTATTCGCGATCCACTTTCGTGGGATAGCCGTCGCGCGGCTCGACGACCACCGCGCCGTACATGCCCGAAGCGATGTGTTCGAGGATCATGGGCGTGCCGCAGTGGTACATGAAGATTCCGGGATAGTTGAGCGTGAACTCGAATTCCATCGTCTGTCCCGGTGCGATCGAACGGTATTTGTCCTGCGGCGACACCATCGCGGCGTGGAAATCCATCGAGTGCATCATCGGCGCGGCGGTGATTTGCACGCCGGGCACCGGCTCGTCGCTGCGGTTGGTCATGCTGAACCTGATCTTGTCGCCGACACGGGCGCGGACGGTCGGCCCGGGTACCTGGTCGCCGAATGTCCAAGCGCTGAATTTCACGCCGGGCGCAATTTCGATAATCTTGTGCGTCGTATCGAGGCGCACTTCCTTGACGGGCGAAGGATCGAGGGGCTTCAGCTCGGCGCCCATGCTCAGGCTCGACCCGGCAGCGAACGCGCCCTTGTGGCGCTCGTTCGAAAGCTTCGCCGGCGCGGGCTTGAGATCCATCTTCGCCGGGTCGTATCGGTCGGGCGAGTTGCTCGGGCCGCACCCGGCGACCAGAACAGGTGAAAGCAGGATTGCGGCTATAAAATGTGTTCTCATGGTTCTTGTCCTTTGTGTCCCGTTGGCGGCTGATGCAAATTATCCGAAAACGACGTGCGCTCAGCTTGATATAGGTCAAAATTTGCGAGTCGGCCGGACGCTAAAAGGGCTCCATGTCGGAGCGTTTGTTCATGCAAATAGTGAGGTCAATAGCTCCGAACGTACTCATAATCGACCGGAAGATTGTTGACGCCGCGCTCGGGCGGGGCAATCCAGGCGGCCATTTTTCCGGGCTCGACAACGCGCTGCATCAGGCTTTTCACGTAGTTCTTGTCGGCCGCGCTCGGAATCCATTCGGGCAGGCGCCGGTCGAATTCCTCGCGCGGGATCGGCCTGCCTTCGGTATCGGTGGGGATATTCGTCCAAGCGCCGATGGCGCGGCGGAAGCGTCTGCTCGGCAGCTTCAGCTCGAGACCTCGCCCGGCGCGCTTGATCTGCATGTTCCAGCGCTTCAGCCCGATCTCGCAATCCTTGATGTAGGCATCGCGCAGAACTTCGTTCATGGCGTTGCGCATTCCCACGGTTTCCTTCTTCAACCCGCCCCGGCCGTCGGGCATCTCCAGCTCGCAGCTCGAATCGGCGCAGACGTGGTCCTGGTATTGCGTGGTTTCGTCCGGCCGTCCCTTGATTCCGTTCGCAAACGTGCTCGCCGCGTTCGACGACACCTCGGAGCCGAAGAGATCGAGCGAGGAGCTGAACCAGAAATTGAGATAGCGCTGAAGTAGCTGCAGGTCCACCGCGCCCTGGCGGCGGATCGCCGCGGGGTCGTCGCTGCCGATCTCCTTCATCACTTCGAGCGTTCTTTTCACGATGCGCCCGAGACCGGTCTCGCCGACGAACATGTGGTGTGCTTCCTCGGTGAGCATGAAGCGGCAGGTGCGCGCGAGCGGGTCGAACGAGGACTCGGCGAGGCTCTTCAGCTGGAACTTGCCATCGCGATCGGTGAAGTACGTGAAGCAGAAGAACGACAGCCAGTCCTCGATCGGCTCGTTGAAAGTGCCGAGAATGCGCGGTTTGTCCACGTCGCCGGAGTGGCGTGCGAGCAGTTCTTCCGCTTCCTCGCGCCCATCGCGGCCGAAGTAGGCGTGCAGCAGGTACACCATCGCCCACAGGTGCCGGCCTTCCTCGACGTTGACCTGGAAGAGGTTGCGCAGGTCATAAAGTGAAGGGCAGGTATGGCCGAGCCGATGCTGCTGCTCGACCGAGGCGGGCTCGGTGTCGCCCTGGGTGACGATGAGGCGCCGGAACTGCGAGCGGAACTCGCCCGGCACCTGCTGCCACGCCGGCTGGCCGAAAGAATCGCCGAAGCCTACGGTGCGGCCGGGAACGGGATCGGCGAGGAAAATTCCCCAGCGGTAGTCGGGCATTTTCACCGTGCCGTAATGCGCCCAGCCTTGCGCGTCGACGCCGATTGCAGTTCGCAGGTACACATCGGACGAGGCGAAATCGTTCGGTCCCATCTCGCGCCACCAGTCCAGGAACCGCGGCTGCCAGTGCTCGAGCGCGCGCTGCAGTGTCTTGTCGTTCGCCAGATCGACGTTATTCGGAATCTTTTCGCTGTAGTTGATCGTCATTCAAGTCTCCGCGAATTGCTAACCGCCAAGGACGTTAGGAATTCGATCCCTGTCTTAGTCCTTCCTTGGCGTCCATGGCGTCCTTTGAGGTTCAAACTCTTTCCCAATTGAATTTCGCTTTGGCGCCCGTTCCGTATACCTTCAGCGCGCCCGATTCGCCGACCGCATTGGGCCGGCTGAAGATCCAGTTCTGCCACGCGGTCAGCCTGCCGAAGATGCGCGTCTCCATGGTTTCCTTGCCGGAGAAGCGCAGGTTCGCCTCCATTCCGGTGAGCGCATCGGGCGACAGGCTCGCGCGTTCCTCTATGGCGATGCGCACCTCCTCGTCCCAGTCGAGATCGTCGGGCGTGAAGGTCACCAGCCCCAGCTCCGCCGCATGCTGCGCCGTGAGCTTCGAGCCTAGGTGGTGGCGCGCCGACTCGACCGGCTCTTCTTCACCACAGAAATGCGCCGTGAGGCGCGTTTCGTTGCTCACCGTCGGGTAGGCGCCGAAGTTCAGCGCGGACAATGCGATCGCCGGAGCATTCGGTTGTTCATCGGGGAGCTGCAGCATGTAGCTGCGGTCTGCCGCGAGCGCGAGCTCCATCAGCGTTCCGGCGAAGCACGAACCCTGATCGATGATCGCGAACATCGTACGCGAGGAGACTTCAAGCCGCGCAAACGTGCGGCGCAGGAGGCCGATCACCTGGCGTATCAGCCAGTGGTCCTTGTTCGCTTCGAGCGTCCCGTCCAGGGCGAGGACCCTGTCCATGTCGCCGCGCGTTTTCAACTGCCATGTCCCGATCTCCAGATCATTGGTTCGCAGCATCAGGATTG
>JBGPLD010000104.1:0-5379 GCA_041486325.1 Gammaproteobacteria bacterium | reverse complement strand
GCAGCAGATCCCAGCGCCCGCCGTAATTCGCGGCAATCGTCAGCGTGAGGCCCAGGTTGGCCGAGGTCAGAGCCTCGGCGCGGCGGGCAAGTTCGAAGGCACGCTCGCCAAAGGGCTCGAGATCTCCGATGAATTTCAGCCGTACATTGTTCCGGTGAAGGGTTTCGATTTCCTGCTCCAGCACGGCAAGAAAAATCTGCCGCAGCATCGATACCTCTTCGGCCGGCCGGCGCCAGTTTTCCGAGCTGAACGCAAACAGGGTGAGAAATCCGACGCCACGCTCGCCGCAGGCACGAACAATGTCTCGCACGGTATCGACGCCCCGCTTATGGCCGGCGACGCGCGACAGATAGCGCTTCTTCGCCCAGCGGCCGTTGCCATCCATGATGATGGCGATGTGTCGCGGAATCTCGCTGATCGGCGGGATTTCGCGGGTCGTACTGGTGAACGAGCTCATTAGTCGCGCCTTGTCCGGAGTCCGGCTAAATCGCCATTAATTCGGCTTCCTTCGCCGACAGCGCCTTCTCTATGTCGGCGATGAATTTGTCGGTCAGCTTCTGAATATCTTCCTGGGCCCGCCGTTCCTCGTCCTCGGAAACGGCTTTGTTCTTCAGCAGCTCCTTGAGCGCATGATTGGCGTCGCGGCGCAGATTCCGTACGGCAATCTTGACGTTTTCGCCCTCATGCTTGATCACCTTGATCAGCTCACGGCGACGGTCTTCGGTCAGGGCCGGCATCGGCACTCTGATCATGTCGCCGTGGGTGGCCGGATTCAGTCCCAGGTCCGAGTCGCGGATGGCCTTCTCGATGACACCGACCATCTTCTTTTCCCAGGGCGATACTCCTATTGTGCGCGCATCAAGCAGCGTCACGTTGGCAACTTGAGGGATCGGCGTCTGGCTGCCGTAGTAATCCGCCGTGACGTGATCGAGCAACCCGGTGTGGGCCCGTCCGGTGCGGACTTTGGCCAGATCGCCCTTGAGCGCCTCAAGCGACTTCTGCATCTTTTGTTCGGTATTTTTCCTGGTGTCGGCAATGGTTGTCATGACTCCTCCATTCCTGAAGCCGCGCGAGCTAACAGAATACGAGCGTGCCCTCGTTCTCGCCCATGACAACGCGCTTCATCGCCCCGGCCTTGAGAATGCTGAAAACAGTAATGGGCAGCTTCTGATCGCGGCACAATGCAAACGCTGTGGCGTCCATCACGCGCAAGTCCTTGATCATGGCCTCGCCGAAGCTGAGCTTCTCGTAGCGCGTGGCATCCGCGTGCAGTTTGGGGTCGGCCGTGTATACACCGTCCACCTTGGTCGCCTTGAGCACCATCTCCGCGCCGATTTCCGTGCCGCGCAGCGCCGCCGCCGTGTCGGTCGTGAAGAACGGGTTGCCGGTACCGGCGGCGAAAATCACGATTTTTCCCTCCTCCAGGTAACGGATCGCCTTGTTGCGAATGTAAGGCTCGACCACCTGCTCGATGTTGAGCGCCGACTGCACGCGCGCGTTCAGGCCGGCGCGCCGCATCGCGTCCTGCAATGCCAGAGCGTTCATGATCGTCGCGAGCATGCCGATGTAGTCGGCCGTAGCGCGATCCATCCCGGCGGCGCCCGGCGCCACGCCCCGGAAAATGTTGCCGCCGCCGATCACCACCGCAATCTCGATCCCCAGCTCGGCCACTTGCGCCACCTCGCCGACAATACGCTCGATGGTGGCGCGGTTTATTCCGAACGAATCGTCACCCATCAGCGCTTCGCCGCTCAGCTTCAGCAGGATCCGCTTGTATTTTGCTTGGGCCGCCATCTCAGGTCGTCTTTTCGGGTTCATCTTTCCTGGCGGCGTTCACCTGCGCCCTCACTTCAGCGGCGAAGTCGCCGGTTTTCTTCTCGATGCCTTCTCCTACCACGTAGAGAACGAAGGCCGCCACGGATGCGCCTTTTGCCTTGAGCAAAGCTTCGACGGTCTGCTTGCCGGCCGGGTCCTTGACGAAAATCTGGCCGAGCAGCGTCTTCTCCTTCAGAAACTTCTGAATCCTGCCCTCGACCATCTTCTCGACGATATTGGCGGGCTTGCCCGACTCGGCGGCCTTTGCCGCCGCGATGTCCCGCTCGCTCTTGACCAGTTTCTCCGGAACGTCCTTTCCGGACAAACCGAGGGGCTTGGACGCAGCCACGTGCATCGCGAGGTCTTTGCCGAGGGACTCGTCGCCACCCGTGAGATCGACCAGAACGCCGATCCTGGAGCCACCATGAACATATTGAGACAGGCGGCCCTTCGTCGCCAGCCTGGCAAAACGGCGGACAGACATGTTCTCGCCGATGCGCCCGACCAGCTCCCTGCGCACCTCTTCGACGGTCGCGCCGCCAAGGGGCAGCACTCCGAGCGCGGCGACGTTCGCCGGATCCCGCTTTGCGGCGAGTTCAGCGAGCGACGCGGCGAACTTCAGGAATTCATGGTTCTTCGCGACAAAATCCGTTTCGCAATTCACCTCCACGATCGCCCCGGTTTTCGCGTCAGGCTCAACATACACCGCGACCACCCCCTCGGCGGCCGTGCGCGTCGCCGCCTTGGACGCCTTGTTGCCCAGCCGGATGCGAAGCAACTCCTCGGCCTTGGCCGAGTCGCCGGCTGCCTCCGTCAGGGCCTTCTTGCATTCCATCATCGGCGCGTCGGTCCTGTCGCGCAGTTCCTTTACCATACTCGCGCTGATTTCCGCCATTCCCGATGTCCTCATCGCTCCGAAAAAAGATTCAAAAAAAGGGGCTGCCGCCCCTTTTCCCCACAGATACCCCGGCCTATCGTGCCTGACCGACAGGCTCTTCGACCTCGACAAACTCGTCCGAGGTCGCGCCGACGATCTCCTGCACCACCTGGCTGCGTCCCTCGAGAATTGCATCCGCCACGCCGCGCGCGTAAAGACGGATGGCACGGCTGGAGTCGTCATTTCCGGGAATGACGTAAGCGATGCCTTCGGGTGAGTGATTGGTATCGACCACACCGATCAGCGGAACGCCGAGCTTCTTCGCCTCGGCAACGGCGCCTTTCTGGTAGCCGACGTCAATCACGAACATCGCGTCGGGGAGACTGTCCAATCCCTTGATGCCCCCCAGACTGCGCCGAAGTTTGGCCAGTTCGCGCTGGAAGTGCAGTCCCTCCTTCTTGGGCATCTTGTCGAAGCTACCGTCCTCGATCGTGGCTTCCATATCCTTCAGGCGCTTGATCGACTGGCGCACGGTTTTGAAATTGGTGAGCATTCCGCCCAGCCAGCGATGATCGACGTAGGGAGCAGCACAGCGCTCGGCTTCCTCGCGAACGATCTCGCGAGCCTGGCGCTTGGTCCCGACAAAAAGGACTGTACCCTTGTTCGAGGCAAGCTGGCGTACGAATTTCATCGCCTCCTGGTACATCACCATCGTCTTTTCGAGGTTGATGATGTGGATCTTGTTGCGGTGGCCGAAGATGAAAGGCGCCATCTTCGGGTTCCAGTAGCGGGTCTGGTGGCCGAAATGCACGCCCGCTTCGAGCATTTGGCGCATCGTGGTCGACATGGTGACTCCAGTTAGGGTTGATCTGAGCCGCTCCAGCCAATCGACCCGCTGCAATTTCAACACTGCTGCAGGCACCCTAACGGCGGGCGGCAAAAATTTAGCCGAGCCCAAGGCCCAGCTAGCTCTAGAATGGTAGCACGCGAGCCGAGTCCGAAGCAAGTTTTTCCTGTGCAAACAGGGAATTACTTGACTAACACAATGACGTGTCCCGGCAAGACCTTCAGCCGGGCAGTTTGCCCGGCTGAAGGTCTTGCCTTATCCTTCGCACTTTTTGTTGAGCAGGCATGACGATTCACCTCAAGACGGCCGTAGAAATCGCGCTTATGCGCATTGCCGGACGCCTCGCCGCTGAGGTACTCGATTTCATCAGTCCGCACGTCCGGCCTGGAGTCACGACCGGCGAGCTCGACCGCAAGTGCCACGATTTAATCGTTCGCGAACAGAAAGCCGTACCCGCCCCGCTCAACTATGCCCCGCCGGGCTACAAACCCTTCCCCAAGTCCATCTGTACATCGGTCAATCACCAGGTTTGCCACGGCATCCCCGGAGAACGAGTGCTCAAAGCGGGCGACATCCTGAATATCGACGTCACCGTGATCAAGGACGGATTTCACGGTGATTCCAGCCGCATGTACTGTATCGGCGAACCCTCGATTCAGGCCCGGCGCCTGTGCGATACGACTTACGAATGCATGTGGCTGGGCATTCGCGCCGTACACCCGGGGGCCTTTCTTGGCGACATAGCCGCAGCCATCCAGCAGCACGCCGAAGGCCGCGGCTACAGTGTCGTCCGGGAATTCTGCGGCCACGGAATCGGGACCAAATTTCATGAAGAGCCGCAGGTGCTGCATTACGGGCGCCCCGGTACGGGTCTGCGGTTGCAGCCCGGAATGACATTTACCATCGAGCCGATGATCAATGCCGGAAAGCCCGCGATCCGGGAACTCGCCGATGGATGGACGATTGTCACCAAGGACCACAGTCTCTCGGCTCAGTGGGAGCACACTGTGCTCGTAACCGAGTCCGGCCACGAGGTCTTGACGGTTTCCTCCGACACACCCCCTCCACCGCCATCCATTCAATAGGTTTCATGCACTCTCCCCCGGCGACGGCCGAAAAATCGGGTACGACACTGGCCCGGATGAAGGCGGGCGTGCAGGCAAGCCGCGCCGCATTGCAAATCCGATTCCAGGAGACCGGCGATCCGGCGATGGTGCTTCGCGAGCATCGGCGGATCGTCGACCAGGCGATCAAGGAAATGTGGCGACAGCTGAAGATTCCTGCGCCGCTCGCGTTGCTGGCCGTGGGCGGTTACGGCCGCGGCGAGCTTCATCCTCATTCCGATGTCGATGTCCTGGTGCTGCTTGCCGATCCACCGTCGCCTGAACTGGCGGCAAAGGTTGAAGATCTCATCGGCCGTCTTTGGGACACGGGACTCGAGCTGGGCCACAGCGTGCGCACCGTGCCGGAATGCGTCGCCGAGGCAACAAAAGATATCACGGTGCAGACCGGCCTTCTCGAAGCGCGGCTCATTGCCGGAAATCGGCGGCTGTTCGGACAATTCCAGCGTGCGACGAATGCCTGCCTCGATCGTCAGGTGTTCTTCAAGGCGAAGCGCCTCGAGCAGGAACAGCGCCACACGAAGTTCCAGGACAGTCCCTACAGCCTCGAGCCCAACCTCAAGGAAGCGCCGGGCGGGCTGCGCGACTTGCAGGTGATTCTCTGGATCAGTCGGGCCTGCGGACTGGGAGTCACCTGGAAGGAGCTGGCCAAGCGCGGCCTGATCACGCTTCAGGAGGCGCGACAAGCGCGTCGTCACGAGAGCTTGCTCCAGAACCTT
>JBGPLD010000103.1:0-5449 GCA_041486325.1 Gammaproteobacteria bacterium | reverse complement strand
GTCATGGAATTCCTGCTTATCAATCATCCGCTCGACTGCCCGATCTGCGATCAGGGCGGGGAATGCCAGCTCCAGGACCTCGCGGTCGGCTACGGCAAGAGCGCCTCGCGCTACACCGAGGAAAAGCGCGTGGTGCTGAACAAGAATCTGGGCCCGCTCATCTCGACCGACATGACGCGCTGCATCCACTGCACGCGCTGCGTGCGTTTCGGCCAGGAAATTGCCGGCATCATGGAGCTCGGGATGGTCGGACGCGGCGAGCACGCCGAGATCATCGCCTTTGTCGGCCAGACCGTTGATTCGGAATTGTCGGGCAATATGATTGATCTGTGCCCGGTGGGCGCGCTCACCTCCAAGCCGTTCCGCTTTACCGCGCGCAATTGGGAGCTTTCTCGGCGAAAATCGGTCAGCCCGCACGACAGCCTCGGCTCGAACCTGATCGTGGAGGTCAAGCAGAACCGGGTGATGCGGGTGCTGCCGCTCGAGAACGAGGAGCTGAACGAATGCTGGCTCTCGGACCGGGACCGTTTTTCCTACGAGGGCCTGAACTCGGAGGAGCGGCTTACGCGGCCCATGATGCGGACCGACGGAAAATGGCGCGAAGTTCAGTGGCAGGCTGCGCTTGAATTCGTGGCCAAGAGCCTTGCCGAAGTCAGGGACCGGCACGGCACCGCGGCACTCGGGGCCCTGGCGAGTCCGCATGCGACCGTCGAGGAAATGACCTTGCTGCAAAAGCTCGTGCGCGGCCTGGGCAGCGACAATGTCGACTTCCGCCTGCGGCAGTCGGATTTCTCGGCTGACGGCAAGCGCGCCGGCGCGCCCTGGCTGGGCATGAAGGTCGCCGAGCTCGGGAGCCTGGACCGGGTCCTCGTCATCGGCTCTTTCCTGCGCAAGGACCATCCGCTCATCGCCGGCCGCCTGCGCCGGGCGGCGAAGCGCGGGGCGCACATCAACGTCCTTCACTGCGCCGACGACGAGCTGCTCATGCCTGTTGCCGGCAAGGCCATCGTGCCGCCGCAGCAGCTGCCCGAGGCGCTGGCGCAGATCGTCAGGGCGGCAGCCGAGGCGAAAAATCTTCCGGTTCCGGCGGCGCTGGCCGGACTGGGCGCGAGCGCCGAGGCAAAGGCGATTGCAGCGAGCCTCTCGTCCGGAAAAAGCGCCGCCATCCTGCTCGGCAATTTCGCCGCGCAGCATCCGCAGGCCGCGCAGCTGCAGCTCCTCGCGCAGGAGCTGGCCGCGCTGCTCGGCGCGAAGTTCGGCTTCCTCGGCGAGGCCGCGAACAGCGTCGGCGGATATGTCGCGAATTGCGTCCCGGCAGGCGCGGGGCTGAACGCCAGGACCATGCTCGAGCAGCCGCGCAAGGCCTACCTGCTCCTGAACGTCGAGCCCGAGCTCGATTGCCACAACGCAAGCGGCGCGATCAAGGCGATGCAGGACGCCGTGGTCATCGCGCTGTCTCCGTACAAATGCTTCGCGGCAGACTTCGCCGACGTGCTTCTGCCCATCGCTGCGTTTTCCGAGACATCAGGCAGCTTTGTCAACTGCGAGGGACGGATGCAGAGCTTCCACGCCGCGGTACCGCCGCCGGGAGAATCGCGGCCCGCCTGGAAAGTATTGCGGGTGCTCGGCAACCTGCTCGACCTGCCGGGTTTTGATTACGACTCGAGCGAGGCCGTTCGCGACGACTCCTGCAAGGCGGAATCGGTCGCCGCGAGGCTGGACAACCGGCTGAGCGGGCTCGCTCTCAGGATCGGTCCCGCGCAACCGGACGGATTGCAGAGCACGGCCGCAGGCCTTCAAAGAATAGCGGACGTGCCGGCCTGCTTCGCCGATCCCGTCGTGCGCCGCGCTGCTTCGCTGCAGAGGACCCGCGATGC
Source organism: Gammaproteobacteria bacterium (assembly GCA_041486325.1). Lineage (GTDB taxonomy): Bacteria > Pseudomonadota > Gammaproteobacteria > Burkholderiales > SG8-39 > VBDM01. Next base: position 3,572 of record JBGPLD010000103.1, on the reverse strand, counting down.
CCTTCCGCCGAAAGCATGGGTCGGACCGGCGCTCGCGCGACAACTCGAGCTGAAGGCGGGCGACCGCGTGCGGTTGCGCCAGGGCGAGGGCGAAGCCGTCGTCGAACTCGGCGTGAACGATATGGTGCCGGCGGGCTGCGTGCGCATCGGCGCCGCGCACCGGCTTACCTCGGGGCTCGGCCCCATGTTCGGCAGCCTCACTCTGGAGCGGGCCTGATGGAGCTGTTCGACACCTGGGGAAATCTCTGGACTACCTGGCTCGGATCGCAGTGGGGCCCTCCGGTGTGGGCGCTGATCAAGAACACGATCCTGATACTGTGCATCGTCCTGCCGCTGTTCGGCTGCGTCGCGTATCTCACGCTGTGGGAGCGCAAGCTGATCGGCTGGATGCAAATCCGCATCGGCCCCAACCGCGTCGGGCCGCTCGGCCTGCTCCAGCCGATCGCGGACGCACTGAAGCTCATTTTCAAGGAACTGATCGTTCCGGCCGGAGCGAACAAATTCCTTTTCGTGTTCGCGCCGATGCTGACTCTCATGCCTGCGCTCGCCGCCTGGGCCGTGATTCCGTTCAGCCCCGAGGCGGTGCTCGCCGACATCAACGCCGGGCTGCTGTACGTCATGGCGATCACCTCGATGGGCGTGTACGGCGTCATCATTGCCGGCTGGGCCTCGAACTCGAAATATGCGTTCATAGGCGCGATGCGCTCGGCGGCGCAGATCGTTGCCTACGAAATCGCCATGGGCTTCGCGCTCGTGTGCGTGCTGCTGGTGTCGCAGAGCCTCAACCTCACCGACATCGTCGCCGGGCAGCAGAGAGGCTGGTTCGCCGAGCACGGGTTCAGTTTCCTGTCCTGGAACTGGCTGCCGCTGTTTCCCATGTTCCTGGTGTACTTCATTTCCGGTGTCGCCGAAACCAACCGCGCGCCCTTCGACGTGGCCGAGGGCGAATCCGAGATCGTCGCCGGATTCCACGTCGAGTATTCCGGAATGACTTTTGCCCTGTTCTTCCTCGGCGAGTACGCCAACATGATCCTGGTGGCGACGCTCGCAACCATCATGTTCCTGGGCGGCTGGGCCGTGCCGATCGACACGCCTCTATTGAGCGCAATTCCGCCGTTCGCGTGGCTCTTCGCCAAGGTGTTCATCATGGTGTCCATGTTTCTCTGGTTTCGCGCGACGTTTCCGCGCTACCGCTACGACCAGATCATGCGCCTGGGCTGGAAGGTGTTCATTCCGCTGACGATCGTCTGGCTCGTGGTAATCGCCGCGTGGATGCAGACGCCGTGGTCCTTGTGGGAATAACCGGATGATTGAATCCCTGGTCGAAAAAACGCGCGACTTCTTCAAGTCCTTCCTGCTGCTCGAGCTGGTGAAGGGCATGGCGCTCACCGGCAGGCATCTCTTCCGGCGCAAGATCACGGTGCAGTTTCCCGAAGAGAAGACGCCGATGAGCCCGCGTTTCCGCGGCCTGCACGCGCTGCGCCGCTATCCGAACGGCGAGGAGCGCTGCATCGCCTGCAAGCTGTGCGAAGCGGTATGCCCGGCGCTCGCGATCACCATCGAGTCCGAGCAGCGCGAGGACGGCACGCGCCGCACCACGCGCTACGATATAGACATGACCAAATGCATTTTCTGCGGATTCTGCGAGGAGTCCTGCCCGGTGGACTCGATCGTCGAGACGAGCATCCTCGAGTACCACGGAGAGAAGCGCGGAGATCTGTATTACACCAAGGAAATGCTGCTCGCCGTGGGGGACAGGTACGAGGAGCAGATTGCGAAGGACCGCGCCGTGGACGCGGCATACCGGTGATGAACGGGAGAACTAACCGCCAAGGACGCCAAGGACGCAAAGGAAAATCCTATAGCCTTTCCTTGGCGTCCTTGGCGGTAAGAGCATTTAAATGAATATCGAAACGGTCATTTTCTACATCTTTGCCGCGATCCTCGTGTTCGCCGCGCTGCGCGTGATCACCGCGCGCAACCCCGTGCACTCGGCGCTGTTCCTGGTGCTCTCGTTCTTCACCGCCGCCGCGCTTTGGATTCTGTTGCGCGCCGAGTTCCTCGCCATCGCCCTGGTGCTGGTCTACGTCGGCGCGGTGATGGTGCTGTTCCTGTTCGTGATCATGATGCTCGACATCAACGTCGACCGCCTGCGCGAGGGTTTCTGGAGTTATCTGCCGCTGGGCGCCGCCATCGGCACGGTCATGGCGATCGAGATGGCGCTGGTGCTCGGCGGTCGCTACTTCGGCCTGCAGGCGCTGCCGGCGCCGAAGGACCCGGGGGCGGGCTACAGCAACACGAAGGCACTCGGCCGGCTGCTCTACACCGATTACGCGTATCCGTTCGAGCTTGCGGCCGTGCTGCTGCTCGTCGCCATCATTGCCGCGATCGCGCTTACCTTGCGCAAGCGCAAGGACACGAAGTACCAGGACCCGGTCGCGCAAGTCGCGGTACGAAGGAAAGACCGGATCCGGCTGGTGTCCATGCCGGCGGAGAGAAAGCAGGATTGAGGATCGAGGATCGAGGGGCAACCCGTCCGGTTTTCTCAATCCTCGATCCTTCGAATTGCCAGGGAGAAACTCTTGCTGTCGCTGTCGCATTTCCTGATTCTGGGCGCGTTGCTGTTCGCAATCAGCGTCGTGGGAATTTTCCTCAACCGGAAAAACGTCATCATTCTGCTGATGGCGATCGAGCTGATGCTGCTCGCCGTCAATACGAATTTTATCGCCTTCTCGCACTACCTCGGGGACATGGCGGGCCAGGTGTTCGTGTTCTTCATCCTGACCGTGGCGGCGGCAGAATCGGCGATCGGCCTGGCGATTCTCGTGGTCCTGTTCCGCAACCTGCAGACCATCAATGTCGACGATCTCGACAGCTTGAAGGGCTGATATGACGATGCAGCAGCTCTATCTCCTCGCGCCGCTGGCGCCGCTCGCCGGCGCGATTGCCGCCGGGTTTTTCGGGCGGAGGATCGGCCGCGCCGGCGCCCACTGGGCCGCCATTATCGGCGTGGCGATTGCCTTCGCCGCGTCCTGCGTGATCTTCGCCGACGTGCTGAAGGGCAATACCTTCAACGGCTCTGTTTACACGTGGCTGGTCTCGGGCGGAACGCGTTTCGAGATCGGCTTCCTCATCGACCGGCTCACCGCGCTTATGATGGTGGTGGTGACTTTCGTGTCGCTGATGGTGCACATCTACACCATCGGCTACATGGCCGACGACCCGGGCTACCAGCGCTTCTTCGCCTACATCGCGCTGTTCACCTTTTCCATGCTGATGCTGGTGATGGCGAACAATTTCCTGCAGCTTTTTTTCGGCTGGGAGGCCGTGGGCCTGGTGTCGTATCTGCTGATCGGCTTCTGGTACACCCGGCCGAGCGCGATCTACGCCAATCTCAAGGCATTCCTGGTGAACCGCGTCGGCGACTTCGGCTTTCTGCTCGGAGTGGCGCTGGTGCTCGCCTCGTTCGGCACGCTCGACTATGCCGCGGTGTTCTCGCGGGCGCAGGCCATGGCGGGAACGACGATCGAGCTTTTCCCCGGCACGCCCTGGGCGCTGCTGACGGTGATCTG
>JBGPLD010000102.1:0-5478 GCA_041486325.1 Gammaproteobacteria bacterium | reverse complement strand
GCGCGCAATAGTGGATTTCCGGACCACCTCGCCGAACACCGGTATCCGGAGCAACATCCGGTCCATGAAAATCTGCACCGGCACCGAACGTTTCCAGAGCTCGAAAAATCCCCACAGCCCGCCTCCGATAGCGCCGAAGATGAGATACCAGTATCTAACGAAGATATCCGACACGGCCATCACGAACAGCGTCGGCCCGGGCAGGTCGGCGCCGAAGCTCGTAAATACCTGCTTGAACGCCGGAATCACGAAGATCATGATCACCGCGGTAATGACAAAGGCGACGACGATAATCGCGACCGGATAGAACAGCGCGGCCTTGATCTTCGACTTGATCGCGAGGATCTTTTCCTTGTAGGTCGCCAGGCGCTCTAGCAGTGTTTCGAGAATGCCGGCCTGTTCCCCGGCCGCGATCAGGTTGCAGTACAACGCGTCGAAATGAAGGGGAAACTTGCGGAATGCCGTGGCGAGCGAAGAACCGGTCTCCACGTCGGTCCTTAGATCCATGAGCAGCCTCGCAACCGCCGGATTGGCGTGACCTTTTCCGACGATATCGAACGACTGCATGAGCGGCACGCCCGCCTTCATCATGACCGCCATCTGGCGGGTGAACAATGACACGTCTTTTTCGGAAACCTTGCCACCGGTGCCGAGGCGTTGCTTCCTGACCTTGGTAACCATGATGCCCTGGCGGCGCAACGTGGCATTGACCATGTGGTTGCCCGCGGCGCGCATCTCGCCCTTGACAATCTTGCCGCTCTTGTCCTTTCCTTCCCAAAGGTACCTGATTTCCTTGACTCTGGCGGCTGCTGCGGTTGCCATAGCGGTTTCTCCCTACATCACTATTTGGTGCAATTCATGACTCGTTCAATCAAACTCAGAACCTGCGAGAAGGTGGAACGGCCTTACCGGCGAAGGTCCCGGGCTTAGCCAACTACGCGCCACGGGATGCTTCGTAACTCGAGTGTCCGGCAGGACTTCCTCGAGCGATGTTAGCGGGGGCATTGCAGGCACACAAGCGCCAGGCAAGTCGCCTCGCGGTAATAAGTACCACCCTGGTAGAAAAATTGACTCGGGCGATACGCGCTTTCCATCGGTTTTGCCCCGACCGATCCAGCACCGGCTTGCGATTGCCGGGCTGCTTCGCTGAGGAGCGGCCGACTGCCCCTGCTTTATTCGTCGGCGCGCCGGGCAGCTTTCCGAGCGTCAAGGGCGTCGCGACAAAGTCAACAAGGCTCGAAGAACGGATGCTCGCCAGCATGAAGGCTTATTCCCGGAGACAACAATCCCGGAATGATGCACGGGCCCAGGCCTTTTGTAAAGTCTCAAGTTTTCACCATAACGACTTGAACACAAGGCGTAAAGTGCCTATAAAAACGCGGCTTCCAATATACCAGGAACCGTTCCAGAAATGACGCTCGCATAGACCTTACGCGGCTCGGGCGAGTTCGGAAGCGGGGGGCCTGAACAATCTGACCGTCTTGATCACGCGGTCCTGGGTCTGGACTATTTCCATCGGTACTTCCGCAATCTTGACGCTCACGCCTGCCTCGGGAATATCCTGCAAGTGCTCGAGAATGAGGCCGTTCAGGGTTTTCGGACCGTGGAGGGGCAGTGCCAGCCCGAGTTTGCGGTTGAGCTCTCGCAGCGTGCTCGAGCCCTCCACCAGGGTGCTGCCATCCTTGTCCCAGGAATAACTTTCCGACTTCAACGGTGCTGTGGTGGTGAATTCGCCAATGATTTCCTCGATGATGTCCTCGAGCGTGACCAGGCCCTGCAGTTCCCCGTACTCGTCAACCACCAGCGCGATGCGCTGGTGGTTTTCCTGGAAGTACTGGAGCTGGGCGAAAACCGGCGTGCTGGCCGGAACGAAATAGGGCTCCCCGAGCAATGCGGCGAGACCGGCGCGATCGAACTCGCCCGACTGCATCAGGTGCAGGACCTTGCGCAGGTGCAGGACGCCGGCAATGTTGCCGAGCTCGCCCCGGTAGGCAGGCAGCCGTGTGTGATATGCGGTGGACAACTGCGCCACGATGCTTTCGGTCGGCGCTTCGAGGTCGAATGCCTCTACCTGCGCGCGCGGCGTCATGACGTCCTCGACCGTGATTGCCTCGAGGTCGAACAGATTCACCAGAATGCTGTGGTGCTTCTTCGGCATGAATTGCCCGGATTCCAGCACGAGCGAACGCAACTCTTCCATCGATAGCCGCTGCGGCTGGTCGCTGCCTTTCGACTTCACGCCAAACGCGTATACCAGCGGCGCGACAAACAGGTTGACGAACCAGACCACGGGGTAGAGAAATCGCAACAGAGGCTTCAGCACGTAGCTCGCGACCGGCGCAATGCGCTCGGCGTACGCGGCTCCCACGACCTTGGGCGTGATCTCGGAGAACACCAGGATCAGGAATGTAATCACCAGCGTCGCCGTCATCAGAACGATCTTGTCTTCGCCGAACAATCGGATCGCGATGATCGTCACCAACGCCGCCGCTGCGGCGTTGACTAGATTGTTGCCGAGGAGGATGACGCCGAGCAGCTTGTCGGTCCGCGCCAGCAGCTGCGAGGCAAGTATCGCACCGCGATGGCCAAGGCGCACAAGGGCCTTCAGCCGATAGCGATTTAACGCCATCATGCTGGTTTCGGCGACCGAGAAGAAACCGGAGATGACGAGCAGGACAGCGAGCGCGATCAGCTGCGCCGCTATGGGGTGGTCGTCCAAAGCGGATAATCAGGTGACGAAAACAAATTCAGTATAGCCTAGGCAAGGCTGCGCCGCAGGATCACTTCGACGACGAAGCGGCTGCCAACGTACGCCAGCAACAGCGCAATGAACCCGGCAAGTGTCCACCGCAGCGCGGTGCGCCCGCGCCATCCGTAGAAGTAGCGCCCGCCGAGCAGCGCGGCGAAGATGAACCAGGAAGCCACCGCGAAGACGGTCTTGTGGTCGAACTTCATCGCCCGGCCGAACAGCGTCTCCGAAAACACGATGCCGGTGACGAGCGTCAGTGTGAGGAACACGAATCCCGCGAGGATCACGCGAAAGAGCAACTGCTCCATGGTAAGCAGCGGCGGCAGCGCGGCGAGCGGACCGACAATCGCGCCGCCGTGCAGGCGTCTTTCCATGAGCGTCATCAAAAGCGCATGCAGGGCCGCGATCGTGAACATTCCGTAGGCGATCATGGCGAGTGCGAGGTGCAGGCGGAATTCGGTTGAGTGCGTGTACGGAGGACTCGCGAGCCCGGGGAAGAGCGCCGGCAGCGGTGCGCACGCGGCGGCAAGCGCGAGGATCGGCGCCTGCATGCCTTCGAGCGGCAGGAACCGGCTCTCGATCCAGTAGAGCAGCACCGCGAGCCACAGCATCACCGAGAGCGCCTGCCCGAAGCCGAAGCGCAGCTCGGACTGCGCGAACAACATCTCGTAGACGAGCCAGGTATGCAGCGCGAACGGCGCAAGGATCGCAGCGCGCTCTAGAGGCGCGATCCGCGGGGCGCCCTGTCCACGCCAGCGCGTACGCCAGAAGTGAAAGGCGAGCGCCGCATAGAGGAGGGACGCCGCCGCGTAGAGTAGAATCGCCGGCATCCGCGAAGTGTACACCGACACCACGCCCTCCCGTGCTTGAGAACCTGACCCGGCGGCTCTCGCAAGTCGCCAAGACGCTTCGCGGCGAGGCGCGTCTCACCGAATCGAATACCCAGGAGGCGCTGCGCGAAGTCCGCGTGGCGCTGCTCGAGGCGGACGTGGCGCTTCCAGTGGTGAAGATATTCATCGAGCGCGTGCGCAAGGCCGCGCTGGGAGCGGAAGTGACGGGCAGCCTCACCCCGGGGCAGGCGCTAGTGGGCGTGGTGTACCGCGAGCTGGCCGTGCTGATGGGCGGGGAGAACGCCGTGCTCGATCTGGCGGTGACGCCGCCCGCCGTCCTCCTTCTCGCCGGCTTGCAGGGCTCGGGCAAAACCACCACTGCGGCGAAGCTCGCCCGCATGTTGGCGACCGAACAGAAGAAAAAGCCGCTGCTCGTCTCCTGCGACGTCTACCGTCCGGCGGCGATCGAGCAACTGAAAGCGCTTGCCGCGCAGATCGGCGTCGATTTCTTCGCCTCCGACGCTGAGCAGAAACCGCTAGCCATCGCGCTCGCCGCGCTCGACCACGCCCGCAAGCATTACCACGACGTGCTGATCGCCGACACCGCGGGGCGTCTGGCGATCGACGCGACCATGATGCAGGAGATAGCCGAGCTGCACGCCGCCTTGAAGCCCGTGGAAACGCTCTTCGTCGTCGATTCGATGCAGGGGCAGGACTCGGTGAACGTCGCGAAGGCCTTCGGCGACGCGCTGCCGCTGACCGGAATCGTGCTCACCAAGCTCGACGGCGACGCGCGCGGCGGCGCGGCGCTGTCGGTGCGGCAGGTGACGGGCAAGCCAATCAAGTTCGCCGGCGTGAGTGAGAAGCCGGACGGCCTGGAACTCTTTCATCCCGAACGCATGGCTTCGCGCATCCTCGGCATGGGCGACGTGCTGTCGCTCGTCGAGGAGGCGAGAAAAAGTGTCGACGTCGAGCAAGCCAAGAAATTCGCCGAGAAAGTAAAGAAGGGCAAGGGCTTCGATCTGGAGGACTTCAAGCAGCAGATCGGCCAGATGCGCAAGATGGGCGGGGCATCCGCGCTGGTCGACAAGCTGCCGGCGCAGTTCGCGCAAGCGGCGCAGTCCTCGCAGATGGACGAAAAGCAGCTGCGCCGCGTCGAGGGCATCATCAACTCCATGACGCCCGCGGAGCGTTCGAGGCCCGAGATCATAAAGGCCTCGCGCAAGCGGCGCATCGCCTCGGGCGCCGGCGTACCGGTTCAGGAAGTAAACCGCCTTCTGAACCAGTTTGAGCAGATGCAGAAAATGTTGAAGCAGATGCACAAGGGCGGGCTCGCGCGAATGGTGCGGGGAGTTAAGGGGTTCATGCCGGGAATGCGATAGCCGGTATTTGCCGGCGGGCGAGAGCCGATTCCCGTTTTCCCTTGCCAATCACACCTAAGCTCGCGTAAAATCACGCCCTTTTCGATCTCGGTCATTCGATATGGTGGTGATTCGTCTTGCGCGCGGCGGGGCCAAGAAGCGGCCCTTTTTCAACGTCGTAGTCGCCGATTCGCGCAAGCCGGCGGGCGGCCGCTTCATCGAGCGCGTCGGCTTCTACGACCCGAAAGCGCCGCAAGGCCGCGAGTTGCTGCGTTTCGCGACCGACCGGGTCAGCTACTGGCAGGGGAAGGGCGCGAAGCTCAGCCCCACGGTGGCGCGACTTTTCAAGGGCTACAAGGCGCCGGCTGCCGCCGCTGCCAAGTAGCGCGGTAGTGCGGGGCGGGTTGGCGACGAGCGGGCCAACCGGATGGGTGGTGATGGGGCGCGTGTTGGGGCCCTGGGGCGTGAAGGGCGCGCTGAAGATCGAGCCCTTCGGCGCCGAGAGCGGCAACCTCTGCAAGTATTCCGCGTGGTGGGT
>JBGPLD010000101.1:0-5496 GCA_041486325.1 Gammaproteobacteria bacterium | reverse complement strand
CTTCACGTCCGCCTCGATCTCCTCGAAGGCCGACACGCGACTGGGAATCACCGTGTCGACGAACACGAGGTGCCAGCCGAAGCCCGACTCGATCGGCCCCTGCCACGATCCCGGCGCAAGCTTGGCAACGGCGAGCGCGAATTGCGGGCCGAACTCCTTGCCGAGAAACTCCGGCGCGCGGTCGCGGTAGTAGCCCTGGAACATGAACGGATCCGCGAGCGCCGGTGCGAGCTTCGTATCCTCGGGCTGGCCGGCGAGCTTCGCGAGCGCCTTCGCCGCATCATCGCGCGCGCGGGCGCCGCGCCGGTCCGGCGAGAAATAGAGATGGCGGAAGCTCACCCGAGGAGGCTGCGCGAAGCTCGCGCTGTTTTTCTCGAACCAGCCCTTGAGCTCGGCCGCGGTCGGCTCGCGCGCGGCGGCCACGTCCTCGGCGAGGAACTGCATCTTTTGCGCCATGCGGCGCTTGACGATCTCGTCGTCCTTTTCGAGGCCCATCGCCAGCGCCTCGCGGTAGAGGATCTCGCCCTGCACCTTGTTCTCGACCAGGCGGTTGAATTCCTCCGGCGTCGGCTCACGCCGCCACAGCGACTGGAAAACGAGCACGAGCTGCGCGAGCTCGTCGACCGATAGCTGGATCTGCTTTGACGACGCGGGACCCGGGCGCCCGGACTGCGCAAGACTGTAGATGCCGAACAGCACGGCGCCGATCAGCAGGAAATGCACCAGAGGCTCGCGCAGCAGGCGCTTCATGGCGTTCACAGGAAAACTCGGGCGAGCCGCGATTATGCCATCGCGGCTCGCGCCGAATAGATGCAGCGCAGCTTCAGCGCTGGAGTGGGTCGCCGGCACTCTTCGTTCCTATTTCTTCGAAGGCGAGTCGAATAGGAAACCCTGGAGCTTTTGCAGCGCCTCGCTCGCCATCGCTTCTATGACCCGCCGTCGCATCTGCTCGCGCCAGGCCTGGAACTTCTGCTGCTGGTCCGGATTGAGCAAGGGCGAGATCTTCGCGTCGAAGGAGACGCCAATCTGTCTCAACTGCTTGGCCTTCTCCAATGGACTGAGGGAGGTGTTCTTCTTCAACGCCTGCAGTTGCGTTACCTCCTGCTTCAGGATCGGGATGATCTGCTGCTTCTGCTCCTGCGTCAGCCCCAGCTCGCGCGAGAACTGGTTGGTCATATCCGCCAGCGGACTCCCCGCGATCATCGGCGTCGGAATGATTTCGTAGTTGGCGTAGCCGAATTCGTTGCTGCGCGCGCCATAGTAGATGTCGCCGAGCTTGTAGACCGTCACCGAGTACGCGTCCTGCGAGAGGAAAGTGGTCAGCTTGCCGCCGGCGATCTTGTAGGGGATGGTCGTTCCCTGGTAGCCTTCGCGCACGACGTTGCCGTAACCGCTGGGCACGTTGGAGTTCTCGCCAAAGTGGAACACGGTCGTCTGGCCGTCAGCGGTGAAGCTTTGGCTGAACTCCTCTCCCGTCACGTTGTTGCGCATCCAGAATGCCTTGCCGGCGATGAGCGTCTTCAGTTGCGCGTCGCCCAGCGGTGCCGCGCCTTTCTTCTTGAGGTCGGCGACAGTCATGCCCGCGGGTGCATTCTTGCGGGCGTCGGCGCTCGGGGTGTACCAGATGGGCGAGGACCAGGCGCGCTCTTGCCCGGTGAGCGGCACCACGTCGGGCGGGGGAAGGCCGGCCTTGACTGCCTGAATGAGCGTCCAGCGCGGCGTGGGAATCTCCAGCACGCGGACGTAGTAGAACGCGTGGAGGCTTGCGTCGAAATCCGGATCCGTCCACACCGTCTTGAGTTCCGTCGAACCGACGCTGTTGGTGTAGGTGGCCTTCTCGAGATCCACCGTGCTCTGGATGGCGGGGACCCTGCCGGACCATTTGTCGGGCTTGCGGTCGCCGGACCAGACGATGTCGAAGATTTTTTCGAAACTCTGGCCGTTCTGCGTCCAGCCTTTGATGATCTGGACACGGTCGAGATTGGCGGAGGTCGGGTCTTTCACCGCCCAGACGACGAACGTCGGCGCCGTTCCCTTTCCCGACGGCATGGGCGGCAGGTCGGTGCCCATGGGAACGCCGCCCGCATAGGACTGGCGCACCCAGTCCCTACCGTTCAGGATGTTCTTGTCGTAGCCCCAGCCACCGAACATGCGCACCTTGATGTGCGGGCCGCTGACGCCGAAGGTTTCCTTGCGGTACATTGCGTCCCAGATCGAGGCGCGGGTGTTTTCCTCGGCCCAGACCCCGGTCAGGCCGGCCGGGTTTTCCAGGCGCACGTCAATCGTCTTCCCCAGCATGACCCCGGCCAGTCGCCTCTCCACCGTCCCGTCCAACTCGACGTGGCCCCCGTAAAAATTGTCGTGACGGTAGGGGCTGCCGGTGTTGTGCGAGTCGGAAGCGGCTCCGAAGCCGAACTTGTACGGGTTGTAGCCGCGCACGTCCTGCATGGCGATGCCGTCTTTCAGCGCCTGGCGGGCGAAGCTGCCGGTGATGTGATCGATGCGGCCGACTTCCGGCGACAAGCCGAGCAGGCCGCTGAAAAGCTCATAGTTGGCGAACTCGTCGTTGGGCGAAAGCAGAGGATGGGTTTCCGATGCGCCCTTGATCTGCTTCATTTCGATCAACCGTTCGTTACGGTCGCGCGAGGCGGCCCAGGCGGCGTCGATCGGCCGCCCGCGGCTGTCGAGATCCATGGGGTACATCCAGCCGTCGCTCAAATTGGCGTTGTGCGAGATGGCGAGCAGCTCGTTGCCCGCCTTGCGCTGCGTATCCATCCAGTTCCACAGTTCCTCGGGATGCTTGGAATCGAGCGCGGTGTAGGGTAGCGGCGGAACCTTCGCGCAGTCCTTGAAGAAGATGTTGCGGTGCAGATTGCGCTGGTCCGGCATCGAGGTCCACTCATACGAGCAGAACGCGGTGAACTTGCCCGGACGATTATTGGCCTCCGCAATCTTGATGTTCTCCTTCCACACGGGGCCCGCGACTTCCGGACTCATCAACGCCTTGATCGGCGGTTTCGTGGCGAGCGAGAGCAGGTACAGGAAAACCCTTTGCTGCTCTTCCTGGCTGTTGGGATCATTCATGATCAGCGGCTTCGCCTCGGGAACCTTGCTCACGAAAGTCCCGGGCGTGTTGGCCTGCCTGGTGACGCCGATGTACTCCGAATGGTCAGTCACGCCCATGAAATCCATCGGCGTGTCGATCTTGATGTCGTAGCCCATCGGATGCTTTATTGTCTGGCCCTGAGCATACTTGTACGCGTCGTCCGGCCCGGTGATCCGATTGCCGATGACCCAGGCATCCACCGACCAGCTGGTGTGGATGTGGGTTTCGCCGAAGTACGCGTTGCGATCCGGATTGGGCTGCGCCGCCGGCGCTTCCGGCGCTGCGGCCGCCTGCTTGGCCGCGTCGCCGGTTTCGCTTTTCCGGGATGGTTCGGGCGCCTTTTGCTCGCAGGCAGCGAGTGCCAGCACTGCGATGAGGGCGATCGAGCTTGGCAGGAATGGTGAGCGCAGCATGGATGGTCTCCTCAGGAAGTAATACCTCGAAGATGTCAGTCCGACTTCACCTTCCTCAGCGCGAGCTCGCGCTGGGCATCGCTCTCGGGCGAGGAGTGCGCCCGTTGCGGCACGAAGACTATTGATCAACGAAACGGGGTAGCCCATGAAGAACCTCCTCAGAAAATTTCGATGTCGTCATTGCGCTCTTGCGTGCTTTGGAATCCAGTATTTACCTGCCGGATGAGATCGGACTGAACCTCAGTCGGACAGCCCTTTCTTCAGTGTGGCCAGCTTGCGGGCCTCTTCCGCCTCGTCGCGATCGGCCTTCTTCATTTCCTTCAGCTCGATCGTCACCTTCGCGATCTTGCCGGTAAATTTGAACGGCACCTTGTAAGCCTCGGTAACCGGCGTGCCCTCATCCGCGCCCACGTCGGCGCCTTCGTCCGCCGAGAAGGCACAGCACTGGGTTTTATCGATCCGTCCCTCGGCAACCTTCTTCCCGTTGACGAGGAGCGTGCCGACGCCGCCCTTGCCCGGGCCTCCCCCGTCGTAGGCGAAGTCGAAACGGAGGGTCGCCTTTCCGGCAGGCACCGCCTGTTGGGCGGCCACCGTGTAGCGCTGCAGGCCGAGCCAGTTGTAGGTGTACGTCGGCTTGCCGTCTTTCAGGTAGAAGCTCCAGCCGCCGAACCGCCCGGCTTGGGCGAGGATCACGCCGTTGGCCCCCTTCTTCGGGATCTCCACCTCGGCGGTGATCGTATGCGACTTGCTCTTCAGGTTGATGAAGACGTTCTCCGTCATGCCGATCATCCCGTCGTAGACCGTCAGGGAGGTGCGGCCGGCCATCAAGTCCGGCCGTCCGACCAGGGCGGCGACGAAGCGCTCATATAACCGGTCATCGAGGGGCAGCACGGAGTACTTCACCGCTTCCTTTAGGAACAGGGCTTGCAGCTCCTTTAGCTTGCCGGGGTTCTTCGCGGCCAGGTCGTTCGCCAGGCTGAAGTCCGATCGCGTGTCGTACAGCTCCCAGATGTCTTCTGCGAGCGGCCTGCGGACCTTGGATTCCCACGCCGCCCGGTGGACGGTGCCGGCGAGCCAGCCGTCGTTGTAGATGGCGCGGTTGCCGAAGATCTCGAAGTACTGGGTCTTATGCCGGTCCGGCGCCTTGGCGTCGGCAAACGTGTAGGCCAGGCTCACACCTTCGATGGGCTTCTGAAGTGTTCCGTTCACGCTCTTCGGCTCCGGCAGGCCGGCCGCCTCTAGAATGGTCGGCGCGATGTCGATGACGTGGTGCCACTGCGAGCGCAGCTCACCCTTCGCCGTGATGCCCTTGGGCCAGCGGACCGCCATCCCGTTACGAGTACCGCCGTAGTTCGAGGCGACCTGCTTCGTCCACGTGAACGGCGTGTCCCCTGCGACCGCCCACCCGGCGGCGAAGTGGGGATAGGTCGTCGGGCCGCCAAGCTCGTCGTAATGTTTCAGGACGTCCTGGACGGTTTCATGCTGGCCATTGAAGTAGGTGTACTCGTTGAAGAGCCCGTTCATGCCGCCTTCGGCGCTCGCCCCGTTGTCGCCAACGATGTACAGGACGAGCGTGTTCTCGAGTTGACCGGTCGCCTCGATGGCCTGGATCAACCGGCCGATCTCCGCGTCGGCGTACTCGCCGAAGCCGGCGAACACCTCCATCTGGCGGGCAAAGAGCTTTTTCTCGTCGGCCGACAGCTTGTCCCAGTCCTTGATCGCTTCCGGTTTCGGCGCGAGCTTAGTGTCCGCGGGCACGACCCCCAGCTTGATTTGCCGCGCCAGCGTCTCCTCGCGCAACTTGTCCCAGCCCTGATCGAACTTGCCCTTGTACTTGGCGATCCACTCCTTCGGCACATGGTGCGGCGCGTGGGTGGCGCCGGGCGCGAAGTACATGAAGAAAGGTTTGTCCGGCGTCAGCGATTTTTCCCCTTGCACCCACTTGATCGCCTGGTCGGTCATGTCGGTCATGAAATT
>JBGPLD010000100.1:0-5498 GCA_041486325.1 Gammaproteobacteria bacterium | reverse complement strand
GGGGAGGCGATGCCCAGGAGTTGGGCAATCCCTTGCGCTTGCGCCGGGCGCTCGAGCACGGTGTGCGCGTGGTGGCGGCGCATTGCGCTTCCATGGGCGAGGACCGCGACCTGGACAAGGGCCCGAACGGGCCGCCCGAGAGCAGCTTCGACTTGTTCGCCCGGCTGATGGGCGAGCGGCATTGGGACGGGCGGTTGTTCGGCGACATTTCGGCGATGACGCAGCTGAACCGCGCCGGCCCGGCACTCGCGCGCGTGATCGAGCTCACCGATTGGCACCCGCGCCTTCTGAACGGTTCCGATTACCCGCTGCCCGGCATCATGCCGCTCTACTCGGTCGGGTACATGAGGGAGCAGGGCTTCATCGAGCCCGCCGCCGTGCCGGTGCTGCGCGCGATCCGCAGGCACAATCCACTGCTGTTCGATTTCGTCATGAAGCGCTCGTTGCGGTGGCGGGGCAGGCGGCTTTCGGATTCAATATTCGAGACCCGCGCATTTTTTGATCGCGAGCGGAAGGCAAACGCGAATCGACCCGTGAATTGAACGAATGAAAGTCCTGCTCGCGATAGGGGTGCCGTGCCTGTTGTTTGCATTCGCCGTCTGGTTCATGACCTCGATGCCCGGCGAGCGCCATCGCGGGCCGTTGCCGCCGCTCGAAGCCGAAGGGAAGGATCTCGCGCGGAAGCTCTACACGCACGTCGGCGCCATCGCCGCCGAAGAGCACAACACACGGCATTACGCGGCGCTCGAGCGTGCCGCCTACTATATCGAGGCGATGCTCGCCGGCTTGGGCTACGTGGTCGCGCGCCAGGAATTCGAGGCGGACGGCGTGCGGGTACGCAATCTCGAAGTGTCGCTGAAGGGCGGCGGTGCGCAGCCGCCGCGCCTAGTCGTAATAGGCGCGCATTACGACTCGGCGCGGGGCGCGGTAGGGGCCAACGACAACGGCTCGGGCGTGGCGGCGCTGATCGAGCTGGCGCGCGGCCTCGAATCGTTCAGGCCCGCGCGCGGCCTGGAAATCCGGCTCGTGTTCTACGTCAACGAGGAATTGCCGCATTTCGGCACGGAAAGGATGGGCAGCAACGTGCACGCGAGCGGCTTGCAGCGCGAGGGCAGGGAGGTCATTGCAATGCTGTCGCTCGAAACCATCGGCTGGTACAGCGACTCAGCCGGAAGCCAGCGCTACCCTTTCCCCTTCAATCTTTTCTATCCCACGACGGGAGATTTCATCGGCTTCGTCGCCAGCCCGCGTTCGCGGGATCTCTTGCGGCAGGTGATTGGCTCGTTCCGGCGGCATGCCGATTTCCCCTCCGAAGGCGCGGTCGGGCTCGAGTCCATCGCGGGCGTCAGCTGGTCAGACCAGTGGGCCTACTGGAGGCAGGGCTGGCCCGCGGTGATGGTGACCGACACCGCGCCATTCCGTTATCCGCACTATCACATGATGCAGGACACGCCGGACAAGATCGACTACGACAGGCTCGCGCGGGTCGTGAAGGGACTTGAGGGCGTAGTGCGCGAACTGGCGCAAGCGTCTGGCGGCTAGCCGCTAGCCGCTAACCGCTAACCGCTAACCGCGCTTGCGGTCCCATACATAGCGGACGAAGCGCTGCCAGCGGCTCGATTTTTGCGCGAGCGGGTTCCTCATTTTCTGCGTCTCGCGGTCGCGCGCCACTGATTTCTGCACCTGCTCATGGATCTGGCGCAGAGTGAGTCCGCCGGGGCCTTTGAGATTGCCGGGATCGTTTTTGGCCATGCTGATCGAGGAGATTGCGAGGACCCCTATGTTAAACTCACAGACGATCTGCTGCGAGAGATTCAATGTCCGGCAACACCTTCGGCCTCCTCTACTGCGTGACCTCGTTCGGCGAGAGCCACGGTCCCGCCTACGGCGGCGTCGTGGATGGATGTCCGTCCGGGCTCGAACTTTCGGAGGCCGATATCCAGAACGAGCTCGACCGCAGGAAACCCGGCAGCTCGCGCCACGTCACGCAGCGTCAGGAGACTGATCGAATCGAGATTCTATCGGGCGTGTTCGAGGGCAGGACCACGGGCACCGCCATCGGCTTCGTTATCCGCAACGAAGACCAGCGCAGCAAGGACTACAGCGCGCTCGCCGACACCTTCCGGCCCGGGCACGCCGATTACACTTATTGGCAGAAGTACGGATTTCGCGACTACCGCGGTGGCGGCCGGGCTTCCGCGCGCGAGACGATGATCCGCGTCGCGGCGGGCGCAATTGCGAAGAAATGGCTGCGCGAGCGGTACGGGGTTGAAGTGCGCGGCTATCTTGCCCAGCTCGGGCCCAACAAGATCGCGTTCAAATCCTGGGACGCGGTGAACCGGAATCCGTTTTTTTCTCCGGATCCCGCGGCCGTTCCCGGCCTCGAGAAGTTCATGGACGAACTGCGAAAATCAGGAGACTCGTGCGGAGCGCGCGTCAACGTCACGGCGAGCGGTGTGCCGGTCGGCTGGGGCGAGCCCGTATACGGACGGCTCGACTCGGACATCGCCGCGGCGATGATGGGCATCAACGCGGTAAGAGGCGTCGAGATCGGCGCCGGATTCGCTGCAATCGGGCAGAAAGGCTCGGAGCACGGCGACGAGCTGACGCCGAATGGGTTTCTTTCTAATAACGCGGGCGGAGTGCTGGGCGGCATATCGACCGGGCAGGACGTCGTGGTCGGCATCGCGCTCAAGCCCACCTCGAGCATCCGCATTCCCCGCCGCTCGATCAACCGCAAAGGCGAGCCGACGACGGTGCAGACCACCGGCCGCCACGATCCCTGCGTGGGCATTCGCGCGACGCCCATCGCCGAAGCGATGCTCGCTTGCGTGCTGATGGACCACGCGCTTCGTCACCGCGCGCAATGCGGCGACGTGAAGCCCCCGATCAAGCCGATCCCCGGCAACGCGGGTTAATGCGCGTGCAGGTCGAAGGCGTGGGCATTAAGCAGCCGTAACCCGATATCGCCAGCGGCGTCCGCGTCGCGCGGGTAGCGGTTCCAGAGCGCTCTGGCCTCGGCGCGCTTGCCCTGGGCAAGATTGCCGGCCATGCCCGCCGCCAGCAGGTACTGACGGTGTCCGCTCGGCAGGTCGCTCGTTCCCGCCAGCAGCGTTTCCGCCAGCTGCGCCATCCTCGACGCATCGCGGACCCCGACCGCCCTCATCAGATCCATCCACTGCCGTTCCTCGAAGGATATTCGTGAATTGCACGGCGCGTGGTCGATGAGTTTCCACAAATCGCTGGTATCGGTGGGCGAGAGCGCCGGGTTCAGGGTGTGGGCCAGCTGGTAGAGCGCGTGAAACCAGATGTTGTAGCGTCCGGGGTCGCGGCAATCGAACAGCCGCATTCGGATCAGCTCCAGGTCCTTCTGCAACTGGCGCGGGATCGCGACAGGATTCGGCGGATCCGGACGAAGGAGGAAGTCCAGCGCGTAGCGCGCGCGTCGCCTGAGCTCCACAATTTCGAGGAAATCCTCGACGCCGGTTTTGGAATCGTAGGAACGGGGGTCCTTTCGGTTTTCCAGCAGGGCAACAATTGGAACGCTGTGGGTGAGAAGGCCCGTCAGATCCCCTGCCGATTGCTGCAGGAATCGATATTTCGCCGCGTGAAGATCGAGGTAGGGATAAAAGTCAGAATTTGGCGGCACGCCGTAGCTCGCGAACAGCGGCGCGAGCACCTGCTTGCCGCCGAGCCGGCGGATCCGGATGTCTTCGAGCGAGTGTATGTCCACGCGTTGGAGCTCGCGCGCGAGGCCGGGCACGGCGGTGACGTCGGCGAGAGGACGGGACAGGGTCTGCGCGTCGCCGGCGACAATCAGCAGATCGCTGTTGGTTGCGGCATAGATCGCATAGTCCTCGAAGTTTTCCCCGAGCGCGCGCAGGACCGAGGCGACCAGGCTGACGTCGATCTCGTACAACTGGAACCATTGCACGAGAATGCCGCCGGGCTTCAGGTGGCGTTGGACCAGCCGGTAGAACTCGCCCGTAAACAGGCTTGACACGCCGCTGACCCAAGGGTTGGACGGCTCCGAGACGATGATGTCGTAACTGCGGTTGTAAGTGGAGAAGAAGGTCTTGGCGTCATCGAAGATGATGTGGCTGCGCGGATCCGCGAATGCGTTGGAATTGCGCGGAGCGAAGTTCCTGGAGGCTTCGGCCATGGTTGGTTCGATCTCGATGGTCTCCACCGATTCAATGGCCGGGGACGCCAGCAGCGTGTGCGTGGTAAGACCGGTGCCGATTCCAATCACCGCGGCGTTCCTTGCCTCGGCTTTGTAGGCGAGCGGGAGCGCCGCGGTCAGGGTCATCGTCACTTCGTCCGAGACGCGCGCGCCATTGGCATCCATGTTGACCGCGCCGTCCGATTTTCCGTTGGTGCGCAGGCTGCGGTCGGTGCCGAAGTCCATGAGGCTTACGGTGGCGGTCTTGCCGTCGCGGTGAAAAACCATGGCTGCCTGCTGATCGGAATAGAGATCTCCGCGACGATACACGCCCGAGGCCATCCGGTATGGATCGAGGTGGACCCCGGCGAATACCGCGGCAAAGCAGGCCAGCGCCAATCCAGCGGCACCGAATCGAAGCCGCGGCGAATTCGAGAACCGCCACAGCAACGCGAGTCCGAGGGCAACGTCGAGCAGGGCGCCGGCGACGAGCAGGCCCTTCAGCCCGAGCATGGGCATGCCTATATGCGCCGCGGCCAGTACGCCCAGGATGGAGCCCAGCGTATTGGCCGCGTAGACCGCGCCGATACTTTTCTCGCCGTAGCCGCCTGAGAGCAGCACCCATGTGATGAGCGGCAGCGTCATGCCGGCGCAGAACGACGCGGGGAACATGACTGCAAGAGCGATGCCGTGGCTGGAGAGCAGGAAAAGCGCGTATCCGGAATCTGTTTTGGCCAATGCCTTCATGACCGATTGCATCAGCTCGAACATCTGGCCGTACAGCGGCAGCGTGGCAAGCGCGAGCAGCCCCATCGCCACCTGCACGACGCCGAGAAAGCGCACCGGGTCGGCGATCGAATCGATTCGGCGGTGTACCCACAGCCCGCCGCACGCAAGGCCCAGGATGAAAGCCGAGAGCATCAATTCGAACGAGTGTGTCGCGCTGCCGAGCACGAGCGACAGCATCCGGATCCAGCCGATTTCGTAGATGAACGAGGCCGTGCCCGTGAGCAGCGCAACGGCAAGTAGAAGGCGATAGGGAGTCGCTGACGCGATACCGGCGCCGCGCTCTCCTTGCGCCGCTATCCGGGGCTCGGCGCCGCGCGCGAGAATCCAGATCACGGCGGCGAGCGCAAGATTCAGCGCGCCGGCGGCCTGCATGGTGCCGGGCAGCCCCAGTTTCTCGATCAGGACGAATCCGCTCGCAAGCACGCCGAGCGCCGCGCCGAAGCTGTTGGTGAAATAGAGCATCGCAAGGGATTCGCCCGGCGCCAGCGGATAGCGCCGGATCAGCCCCGCGCTCATCAGTGGGAAGGTCATGCCGAGCAGCACCGAT
>JBGPLD010000099.1:0-5545 GCA_041486325.1 Gammaproteobacteria bacterium | reverse complement strand
GAATCGCCCGAACGCGCCAGCGCCCGCGGGCCTTCCCGCCCTCGCCTGCCCCATCGAGTGCATGGGATCGATGAGCTTCGCGCGCGCATCCAGATAGCCCCGATCGAGAAGAGCAGCAAGCGGCGCGGCGACAAAATCCGGATCGGCGATGTAGAAATTTCTGTCGGCGTAGGCGAGACGCCCGGCCTCGGCGAAGAGATGCACCGCCTCGATTGAATCCGGCCGCAGCGCGCGCACATCGGACCGCTCGAGGATCCCCAGGATCTGCAGCACCGCGAATCCGCCCGAGCTCGGCGGCGGCATGCCGCATATTCTCCAGCGCCGGTAGGCGCCGCAGAGCGGCGCGCGCTCCTTTGCCGCGTAAGCCGCGAGATCCGATTCGGCGAGATCGCCGGGCGAGCGCCTGTGGCCGCGCACGGCGGCCACGATGTCGCGGGCGATGTCGCCGCGATAAAAGGCATCCGCGCCCTCGGCGGCAACGCGCTTCAGCACCTCGGCGAATTTCGGATTCTTCAGCACCGCGCCTGCGACCTTGGCTGCGCCGCTCGCCTGGTAAAAGTAGCGGCGCGCATCGGCATCCTGCGCAAGGTAGCGGTCGGAGGCGATGAGCGCGTGCAGCCGCGGCGAGATCGGGAATCCTTCTTCGGCGAGCCGGATCGCAGGCGCGAACAATTCCGCCCAGCGAAGCTTTCCGTGCCCGCGGTGCGCGAGCGCCAGCATGCGCAAGAGCCCCGGCACGCCCGCCGATTTTCCGCTGACGACGGCGTCGGGCCATTCGAGCGGCCGGCCCGATGCCCGCAGAAAACGCCCGGGTCTTGCCGCCGCGGGCGCGGTTTCCCTGCCGTCGTAGGCGTCGAGCTTTTTTTCTCGCGCCGAGTAATGCAGCATGAATCCGCCGCCGCCGATGCCGGAGGACTGCGGCTCGACAAGATTCAGCACGAGCTGCGTTGCGATTGCCGCATCCACTGCGCTGCCGCCGCGCCGGAGGATGTCATAGCCGGCGCGGGCCGCGAGCGGGTGAGCCGCGACCACCATGAAGCGCTGCGCATGCACCACACGCCTGGCGACGATGGTGGTGGCCGGCTCGGGCGCGGGCTGCGCGCAGAGCCCCTGGGAGTACGCGAGGAACATCGCGCAAGCCGCGGCCCCGACGCACCACGCCGGGCACGGCCTTGCGCGCAAATCCGCATTCCGCGCCGGATCGCCCGGCGCGCGGATTCGGGCCCGATCGGACTGGAATTGCCGGTGTATGACAGCCCCCGGGAAGGGCGCGCTCACGCCGCCTTGAGATAGTGCTGTTCCACCTGCGCCGCGGTCAGGGCCTTGCTGAACAGAAAGCCCTGGTATTCATTGCAATGGAGTTTCTTGAGGATCTGCAGCTGCTCCCGCGTTTCCACGCCTTCGGCTATGACCCTGATGCCGAGCCCGCGAGCCATGGTGATGATCGCCCTGACAATCGCGATATCCTTGGTCAGGGTTGCGATGTCTTTGACGAATGACTTGTCGATCTTGAGCGCGCTCACCAGAAAATCCTTGAGATAGCTGAACGATGCGTAGCCCGTGCCGAAATCGTCTATGGTCACGTGCGTTCCGGCGCGTGCAAGCTCCTTCAGTATCCCGCTGACTTCCTCGGAATCGCGCATGAACAGGCTCTCGGTGATCTCGAACTCGATCAGGCCCGGATCGACCTGGAATTTGCGCAGCGCTTTCGCGGTTTCGGCGACCAGGGCGGGCGTAAACTGGCGCACGGAGAGATTGATCGCCACCGGACGCACCGTCAGCCCGCGCGCGCTCCAGTCGCGCAATTGCCGGCAGGCCTCCTCCATCACCCAGCGCCCGATGTCGACGATCAGGCCCGTATCCTCGGCCACCGCGATGAAGCGTTCCGGAGAAACCGCGCCCAGATCCGGGTGGCTCCAGCGCAGCAGCGCCTCGAACCCCGTGATCTGCCCGTTGGCGATATTCGCCTTCGGCTGATACGTCAGCTCGAACTGCCGGCGCGCTATCGCTTCGCGCAGGCCGGTTTCGACCCGCAGGCGCTCCTGCAGGCGGGCGTTCATTTCCGCGGAGAAATACCGGTACGAGCCGCGTCCGCCCTCCTTGACGTGATACATCGCGGTGTCCGCGTCGCGAATGAGCATCTCTGGATCGGTCGTGTCCGAAGGGTAGAGGCTGATCCCGATGCTGCACGAGCAGCTCAGCGTATGTCCGTTTACGGTGAACGGCTCGGTGAGCGCAGTCAGGATTTTGCGCGCCACCTGGCCGGCGGCGTCCTGCATGGCTTCGACATTTTCAAGCAGCACCACGAACTCGTCCCCGCCGAGCCGCGCGAGCGTGTCGCCTCTGCGCATGATCGCGGACAGGCGCTCGGCGACGCTCTTGAGAAAAGCATCGCCGACGACGTGCCCGAGCGAATCGTTGATGTACTTGAACCGGTCGAGATCTATGAACAACAGCGCGAGCAAGCCGTTTTGCCGCTGCGCGTTGCTGATGGCGAGCGCGAGCCGGTCGGTAAGCAGCAGGCGGTTGGGAAAGCCGGTCAGCGCATCGCGCGTCGCCAGGTGCTGGATGCGCTCCTCGGCGCGCTTGCGGTCGGTGATGTCGGTGAGAGGGGCGATGACGTGCGCTTCGCCGTCGATGTCTATCACTTCGGCGGAAATCAGCGCGTCGATGATGGCGCCGGATTTCTTGCGGAACCGTGCCTCGAAATCGCGCACCGCTCCCCGTTCCAGGACTTGCTCGACCAGGCGTGCACGGTCGGGCGGATCGACCCAGATGCCCAGATCAAGCGAAGTACGCCCGACCGTTTCCTCGCGGGAGTAGCCGAAAATGTCGAGCCACGCCTGGTTGACTTCCAGGTACCTGCCGTCGCTCAGGCGGGCAATGACGATCGCCTCCGGGCTCGCCTGGAAGATCTTGGAAAAGCGCTCTTCCGACTGATGCTGCAGATCTTCCGCACGCCTGATGTCGGTGACGTCCACTGCCGACATCAGCATCTCCTTTTGCTTGTCGAGCTCGATCCACGCGGCGGAAATCAGCAAGTCCCGCAGCTCGCCCGATCTCCTGCGCAGCTTGGCCGGGCGAAGGTTCAGGAATCCTCCCTCGCGCAGCGCTTTCACGAGCTCGGCGCGCTCCTCGGGATCGGGCCAGAGGCCGAGCGCGAGGGCGGTTTGCCCGATCACCTCCTCGCGGCCGCGGCCGAACAGGTCGAGGGCCGCCTGGTTCGCCTCGATGAAGGTTCCTTCTTCGAATTTGGTGATGGTGGTCGCCGCGGGGCTCGCCTGAATCATCTTGGCAAAACGCGCCTGCGACTGCTTCAGGGCGGCCGCCTGCTGTTCCAGACGTACGTTGCTCTCGGTCAGCGCAGTTCCCTTTTCACGCGCCTCGCGCAAGCTCGCAAGCACGCTGTTCATGAGAACGCGGACGCCGGCGGCGATGAGAACGAACGAGATGCACACTCCGGTCAGATATCGCCAATCGGTGGACGGGCTCATGCGATTGCTCAGGAACCCGGCAATTTCCCCGTAGCCGATCCCGTAGAAGAGCGTCACCGTCGCCAATGTGAAAGCGGCCAGGGCGCGCGCCGTCATGAAGACGGCGGCCATAGTGAGTACGCCGGAAATCGTGGGGACCATGGAATCGTGCACACCGTCGCGAGTCAGCAGATAGCCTGTGGACACCAACAGAAAAACCACCGGCAGCAAGGCACTTGAAAGCCGCAAGTGCCCTCGGCGCGCCCCGGCCAGCAATATGCCGACAGCCACCATGGATACAGGAATCGCGACGGGGACGCCGCTGCGGCCGGCTAAAAGGTTATTGGCCAGATCGACGCCCAGCCCAACCAGGATCGCGAGCGCGGCAAAATTGAACAGCCGCGATAGCACGCTGAGCTCAGGGTCGTCGGGATACTGCGGTGCGGCCAGGAGTTGCTTCAGCCACGCGGCCAAATCTGCCTCCCCCTAGGGCTCGGGACAGAAAGCGCTATCCGCGAGCCTCAACAAGATTTTTTTTAGTCTAGCACCAAAGCGGCAGACCCCGGCCGCGAGGGTGCAGCCGCCGGCGGGCGATGCGCGATTGCGCCCGCCGTGAACCGGCGGGCCGCCCGGCAGTTTGTGTCAGCGTCCCGGAACGATAATGCTGCTGCCTTCGCCGGCCATCTCGATCATCAGCTCGTTCATGCGGCGCACGAAACCCGCGGGATCCTCGAGCTGCCCGCCCTCGGCAAGGAGCGCCTGGTCGAACAGGAGATTCCCCCAGTCGGCGAAGCGCGCCTTCTCCTCGTTCAGGCGCTGCACCATGGGGTGCGCCGGATTGATTTCGAGGATCGGCTTCCCCTGCGGCACTGTTTGCCCCACCGATTTCAGGATGCGCGAGAGATTGCCTCCCATGTCGTGCTCGTCGGCAACCAGGCAGGAGGGCGAAGCCGTCAGGCGGGAACTGACGCGCACGTCCTTGACCTTGTCGCCGAGGGTGTCCTTCAGCTTCGCGATCAGCGCCCTGTGCTCGCCTGACTGCTTCTGCTGCTCCTTTTTCTCCTCTTCGGTCTCGAGCTTGCCCAGGTCGAGCGCGCCTTTGGCGACCGAGGCGAGCGCCTTGCCCTCATGTTCGGCGAGGTTCGCGACCAGCCATTCGTCGACGCGCTCGGAGAGCAGCAGCACTTCGATGCCGCGCTTGCGGAAAATTTCAAGGTGCGGGCTGTTCTTCGCGGCCAAAAACGTCTCGGCCGTGGAGTACCAGATCCTGTCCTGCCCCTCCTTCATGCGCGCGATGTAGTCCGCGAGCGATACGCTCTGCTCTTCGCTGTCGGCGTGGGTGGAGGAAAAGCGCAGCAGCTTCGCGATGCGTTCGCGGTTGGATGGGTCCTCGCCCACGCCTTCCTTCAGCACGCGGCCGAATTCCTTCCAGAACGCCGCGTATTTTTCCTTCTGGTTCTCCGCGAGCTCTTCCAGCAGCGCAAGCACGCGCTTGGTGCAGCCCGAGCGGATGGCGTCGATGTCCTTGTTCTGCTGCAGGATCTCGCGCGAGATATTGAGCGGCAGGTCGTTCGAGTCCACCACCCCGCGCACGAAACGCAGGTAGGCCGGCAAGAGCTGCTCGGCGTCGTCCATGATGAACACGCGGCGCACGTAGAGCTTCAATCCACGGCGCTCGCGCCGGTCCCACAGGTCGAAGGGCGCGCGCGCCGGGATGTAGAGGAGCTGCGTATACTCCTGCCGGCCCTCGACGCGGTTGTGGGTCCACGCGAGCGGCGCATCGAAATCGTGCCCCACGTGCTTGTAGAATTCCTGGTACTGCGCCTCGCTCACCTCGGTTTTCGGCCGCGCCCAGAGCGCGCTCGCCTGGTTGACGGTCTCGTCTTCGTCGGTTGCCCTTTCCTCCGAGCGTTCCTTGTCCCACTTGAGCTTTTTCATCACGATCGGGATGGCGATGTGATCGGAATATTTGCGAAGGATTTCTTTCAGCTTCGGGTCCGAGAGCAGCTCGTCCTCGCCTTCGCGCAGGTGCAGGATCACGTCGGTGCCGCGGCCTTCCTTTTCCACGTTCT
>JBGPLD010000098.1:0-5551 GCA_041486325.1 Gammaproteobacteria bacterium | reverse complement strand
GGCGCCTGGCTCTCCGGCTTCGCGTCGGCCGGCATGCCGCCCTTGCCGTGGATGCCGCGCCGGAACGCCACTCCGGTCAAGTTGCCCTTCAGGTCGTAAGTCCAGTTGTGATAGACGCAGGCGATCTCCTTCGCGTTGCCGCGGTCTTTCAGGCAAAGGAGCGCCCCGCGGTGCGCGCAGCGGTTCTCGAAGGCGCGCAGCACGCCCTCCTCGTCGCGCGTCACCACCACCGGCATCTCGCCGACGAAAGTCGTCTTGAAGTCGCCGCGGTTGGGCAGCTCGGCCTCGAGCCCGAGGAAATTCCAGGTCGCGCCGCGGAAAATAAATTCCTGCTCGCGGCGGTAGATGTCATCGTCCTGGTAGATCCAGTACGGAACGCGGGTGAGGCCTTCGGCGGGCCACGTTCTGGATTCGGGAACGGCAGACATGCAGACCTCGGTGTGTTTCGCAGTTAACTCGTGATCGCGCCGATTCTATAGGTAAAATGCACGGGCGACCAACAAGACCATCTTCGCAGGAGGCAGCATGCTTCGACGGATATTGCCCGCGCTGGCGCTGGTGCTCGCCTTGCCCGCCGGGGCGCAGGACGCTTCGACGAGCTCAGCACAGGCTTACCCCTCCCGGCCGATCAAGATCATCGTTCCGTTCCCCGCGGGCGGCACCGCCGACATCATGCCGCGCATCGTCGCGGAAAAACTTTCCTCGAAGTGGGGCCAACCCATCCTCATCGAGAACCGCGCCGGCGCCGCCGGCAACATCGGCGCGGAAGCGGTCTTCAAGGCCGAGCCCGACGGCTACACGCTGCTGTCCGCGCCGCCGCCGCCGCTCGTCATCAATCCCAGCCTGTACCCGCAACTCGCCTTCGACCCGGCGCAGTTCGTGCCGGTCAGCGTGATGGCCGCGGTGCCGAACGTATTCCTCGTGCATCCCAAGGTGCCCGCCAACACCGTGCAGGAATTCATCGCCTATGCCAGGGCCAACCCGGGCAAGCTCAACTATTCCTCTCAGGGCAACGGCACGACCTCCCATCTCACCACCGAAATGTTCAAGACGATGGCCGGAGGGCTGCAAATCGCACACGTGCCTTACAAGGGCACGGCGCCGGCTCTCGCCGCACTGCTGTCGGGCGAAGTCGAGATCATGTTCGACAATCTCGGGGTCTCGCTACAGCACGTGCGCGCCGGAAAGCTCAAGGCGCTCGCCGTATGCAGCGACAAGCGCATCGCCTCGCTTCCGAATGTTCCGGCGATGTCGGAAATCCTTCCGGGGTTCGCGTCCATCGCCTGGTTCGGGGTCGTTGCGCCGCCGAAGACGCCGATGCCGATCGCGGAGAAGCTCTCGGCCGCGATCGCCGAGGCGCTCAAGGACCCCCACGTGGCAAAGCGGCTTGCCGATCTGAGCGCCGAGCCGATCGGCAACAAGCCGGCCGAGATGGCGGCGTTCATGAAACAGGACGCCGAGCGCTGGCGCGCGGTGATCCGCTCCGCGAGTGTGAAGGTGGATTAGCACCGGACTGAGAGCACGATGACGCTGCCGCGCATCGCCATTGCCACCGGCGACCCGGCCGGAATCGGCCCCGAGATCGCGCTCAAAGCGGCGCTAGCCCCTTCGGTGCGCGCGATCTGCCGGCCTCTCCTGTTCGGCGACCGCGGCGCGCTCGAGATGCACGCCGCCGCCTGCGGACTGAAGCCGCGGATCGAATCCGTGCAACGCGCGGCCGACGCGAGATGGAGCGAGGGCGCTGTGACGCTGGTCGAGCGCAGGCAATTCAAGCCGGGTGAGCTTCAGATCGGCTCGATCGCCGCGCCGCACGGCGAGGCCGCGCTCGATTCGGCCAAGGCCGCGATCGATGCCGCGCTCGCGGGCGAGGTGGACGCGGTCGTCGCCGCGCCCCACACGGAAGCCGCGATCAAGCTCGCCGGCATCGAGTTCGACGGCTATCCGAGCTTCGTCGCGCGCTGCGCGGGCGTTCCGCCCGAGGATGCATTCCTCATGATCTGTTTCGACTCGGGCGGCGCTGAAATGCGCATTGCGCACGCAACGCTGCACGTGAGCGTGCGCCGCGCGCTTGAGCTCATCACCCGCGACCGCGTGCTGAACGCGATCCGCTCGGCCGATTCCGCGCTTCGCCGCATGGGCATCGCCTCGCCGCGCATCGCCGTTTCGGGCCTGAATCCGCACGCGGGCGAAGGCGGCCTCTTCGGCGACGAAGAGCAGGAGACCATCGGCCCGGCAATCGCCGATGCGAAAAGAAACGGCGTCGCCGCCGAAGGGCCGTTCGGCGCAGACACCCTGTTCCAGAAAAAAGGCTACGACGCATTCGTCGTCATGGTCCACGACCAGGGACACATCATGGCGAAAACGCACGCTTTCGCCGGCGCCGCGGCGCTCACCATCGGCACCCCGGTGCTGTTCTCATCGGTCGCGCACGGCAGCGCGCTCGACATCGCCGGAAAAGATCGCGCAACCCCCGCTGCGATGATCGAAGCGGTGCAGCGGCTCTCCGGCGCTTCTTTGCCCAACAAGAGCAAAAGATGAAGACCATTGAGAAGGTAACTGTTCCCGCGCTTCAGCAAATGAAACGCGACGGGCGAAAAATCGTCGGAGTGGTCGCCTGGGACTTCCAGATTGCGCAGATCGTGGACCGCGCGGGTGTGGAGATTGTCTCTGTCGGCGACTCGGTGGGCGTGAATCTGTGGGGTCGAACGGAATCCGACGAAGTCACGATGGACGAGATGGTCGTGGTCTGCAAAGCGGTCCGGAGCGGCGTGAAGCGCGCGCTCCTGAGCTGCGACCTCCCATCGCGCCTCGCGCGACAAGGCACGGATGCGGCTCTGCGCGCTGCGATGCGCCTCGCGAAAGACGGCGGCGCGGACATGATCAAGCTCGACGGCACCGAGGAGTTTCCGGACGCGGTTCGAGCCATCGCGCGCGCCGGCATCCCGGTCTTCGCGGAATTTCATGGCGGTCCGGCGGCCGCGGACATGACGGCGAAGCTCGCGGACCAGGCAAAACGCCTCGAAGAAGCAGGCGTCTCGCTGCTCGACTTCCGTTACTCCGGTCCGGTGGCCGGTCCCGCCGTGGTGCGCGCGGTTTCGATCCCCGTGATCGGAGGACTCGGCGGGGGGCCGTGGCTCGATGGGCGCATGCGCATGGCGCACGCCGCCATCGGCTACGCGGCCTCGAACCTGGAATCGAAAACGGAAACCTATGCCAACGTCGCGAAAATCACGCTGGATGCCATCACGGCCTACGCGGAAGACGTGCGTGCCGGCCGCCATCTGAAAGGACAGCGCCCTGCCTAGCGTCATGGTAAAGACGGCGCTCATCGACGGCATCAAGACGCGCTACGAGGTGATCGGCTCGGGGCCGCCTTTGCTGATGTATGCGCCCGCGGGCTTCGATGCGACCCTGGACAAGTGGAAGACGCAGGGCGTGTACGCCAGGATCAAGCTGCTCGAGCACCTGCCCAAGAAATACACCTGCATCATTTTTGACCGGCGCGAGGCCGGCCAGTCCGGCGGCCGCGTCGAACGCATCACCTGGGCGCACTACGTCACGCAGGGCAAGGGCTTGCTCGAGCACTTGAACTTCAAACGCTCACATCTCATGGGCGGCTGCATGGGCTGCTGCCCGGTCGTCGCATTCGGCGTCGCCCATCCCGAGATGGTGTTGAGCATGATTCTCTACTGGCCGGTCGGCGGCGCCAAATATCGTATCAGCACACACAAGCGCTTCGCCGATCATCTTGCGTACGTCGAGCAGCACGGCCTCGAAGGCGTCGTCTCACTGGTGATGCAGGAAGGCAAGCCCTTCAACGCCGAGCCCAGAGGCGGACCCTGGGCCTCGGTCATCAAGAACGACCACGCCTTTGCCGAGGCCTATGCGAAGCTCGACGTCGACAACTACAAGCGGCTCGTCGCCGACATGTGCCGTGCGCTCTTCGACCGCGACACCTCTCCGGGCGCCGAGCCCGAGGACATGCTGCGCTTGGAAATCCCCGCGCTCGTCATCCCCGGACGCGATGCCTCGCACGCGACCTCGGCGGCAAGGTACCTGGAAGAATGCCTGCCGCGCTCCGAGTACTGGGACGTTCTTCCCGAGGCACAGACGGAAGAAACCGCGCCGACGCGGCTGCTGGAGTTCCTCGACAAAACGAGCGCCGCGGCGCGCTAGCGGCCGGGCGCTTACGCTAAACAGGACTCCTGTCGGTAACTTTTGGCATACCCGTGCCGAATGTTGCAAAAATGCCGGTGGCATAGAGGAATTTTGTCATACCGGCCCGGAGTGCTGCCGAACTATCATTGCAATGCGTTGACTTTCCCATGTACCCCGGCAATGACGGTCCGGCCCAATGTGCAGCCGCAATGCGCGATCCTTCCCGGACTATCAAGACTTCAGCGAGAGGAGTGGCATGCCGACACGCTATAGTTCGTCGTTAGTGTTGCTGTGCGCGCTCGGTCTCGTTGCCTGTGGCGGCGGTACCGGATCGGTTGACAGCGGCGGAAATAACTCACTGCCTCCCGGATCGTCGCCGGCACCTACGGTTTCGCTGAGCGCGGCACCGAATATGGTGGCACCCGGCGGTTCGACGCTGCTCACCTGGTCCTCGAGCAATGCCTCAAGCTGCAGCGCCACCGGCGCCTGGTCGGCCGGTAAAGCCACTTCAGGCAGCCAGACGATCAACTCCATTATGGTCACGAGTACCTATGCCCTGAGCTGCACTGGCAGCGGAGGCAGCACCACGCGTTCCGCGACCGTGAATGTAACTGGAGCGGGCGGAACCGGCGTGCACGGGGCAGTGGACAGCAGTCTGCTCAATCGCCACCAGGAGAGCGCCAATTTAGTGTACGCGTTCGCCGGTTTCAATACCACCTCCGGCACCCCCGTCGCTACGGCATCGGTGACACAGAACAATGGTGCATGCACATTCCGTTACGACCTTGCGGGTTTGCCCGCCGCCAACTACACCATCGCGCTCACGAGCGACGGCGGCGCGAGCTTCCGAAGCAACGCGAACGTGACGGTGGCGGGCGCTGCCGCGGTGCAGGATTTCACGCCGGCACGCGTGGTGCGGGTCGGCCCAAGCCGGCAGTTTGCTGACCCGAGCCAGGTGACGGGCTTGGTAAGCGGCGACGTGGTCGAGATCGATGCCGGCGTATACAACGGCCCGGCCTCAACCTGGTCCACCAACAATCTTACCTTGCGCGGTGTCGGCGGGCGCGCGCATCTCGTTGCGCCGGCGAACATATCCAACGGCAAGGCCACCTGGGTGACGGCTGGCGCGAACATGGCGGTGGAGAACATCGAATTTTCGGGCGCGGCAGTTCCGGATCTGAACGGCGCCGGCATCCGTGCCGAGGGCCAGGATCTTGCCATCTGCGGCAGCTATTTTCACGACAACCAGGAAGGTATTCTCGGCGGCGCCGGGAACATACTCATCGAGTACTCCGAATTTGCCCGCAACGGCAATTGCGACGATCCGAGCGGATGTGCGCACAATATTTACATAAGCAGCGCCGCCCGTTTCACGCTGCGCTACAGCTATTCG
>JBGPLD010000097.1:0-5573 GCA_041486325.1 Gammaproteobacteria bacterium | reverse complement strand
GTTGTGCACGCTAGGGCGAGACGGTGACGCCGCGCAGGCCCGCGCGCTCGATCGATTGCCGCACCAGGCCCGACGCCTTGACCTCGGCTACAAAGGCGGCGACGAAGGCAAGGCCGCTCGCGCGGCCCTTCGGCAGCGCGATCGCCTGCTGCACGGCGAGCACGCTTCCGTCGAGCACGTGCGCGCCGGGAAGCATGACGGCGAGATCGTCCAGCCGCTGGCGGTTCGCCGCGTAGATATCGACTTTCCCCGACAGGAGCAGTTCGAGGGCCGCGGAGGTTCCGCCGCCGTTGCGCACGAGCTGCGCGTGCTTGAGCGTGCGCGTGAGATAAAGATCGACCGCGTCGCGCTCCCCGACCCCAATCCGCACGCCCGGCCGGTCGGCGTCGGCGAACGAGCTGATGCCGGATCCCGCGGGCACGAGATACATGTTGTGCGCTTCGAGATACGCGGGCGAGAAATCCACCTCGCCCGCGCGTGCGGGGTCGAACGCGAGGAAGGCGATGTCCCAGGTGTCCGTTCTTGCGCTCGCCACGATGTCGGCGGCGCGCGCATGGCCGAGCGGCTCGAAGGGCACACCCAGCCTTGAGGCGAGCGCACGGCCGAGGTCTATCGCCGGCCCGCGCAGCTCGCCGCTCGCAGGGTCCTTCGCCACTTGTACCGGGTTGGCGAGGATGAATGTGACGCGCAGCCTGCCCGTCGGCGCGAGCTCGCGCAGCGCGGCGGGCGAAGGAGGTTCGGCCGAAGCGAAATCCATTACGGCGGCCATTACGGCGGCCAGTACGATCGCCGCGCCCGGAATTCGCCTGGCGCTCATGCTCGATAGGGCGGATTCATCGCGGCGACAAGGCTACAAGCGATCTTGAACCCCGTCAAACTTCCGGAGGACATCAGTCGCTATTTTTCCGCGCATTGCGCAGTGCCCGCCACAGGCGGTCCGGTGTCACCGGCATGTCGAGATCGCGTATGCCCGAGGGCCGCACGGCGTCGAGAATGGCGTTCATCATTGCGGGCAGTGCGCCGGAGGTTCCCGATTCGCCCACGCCTTTTGCGCCGAGTGCGTTCGATTTCGTCGGCACCGCATGCTCGTCGCAGCGGATCACGCGCATCCAGTCGGCGCGCGGCATCGGGTAGTCCATGAAGCTGCCGGTGAGCAACTGCCCGTTCTCGTCGTAGATCGCGTGCTCGCCAAGCGCCTGCCCGACGCCCTGCATGACACCGCCGTGCACCTGTCCTTCCACGCTGGTGTGATCGATTGCGTTGCCGACGTCGTCCACCGTGGCGTAGGCGGCGACGTCCACCACGCCGGTCTCCGGCTCGATCTCGACTTCGGCAACGTGGCAGCCGTTCGGGAACGTCGCGCCGGAGGTGGATTCCGCGATGCAGTCCATGGGATGCAGCGCGGGCTGCGGCGAGCCCGTGGCGGCCTGCGCGGCGAGCTTCTGCGCCAGATCGAAAAAACCGATGCTCTTTCCGCCCGCGCGGAACGCGCCGCTGCGGTACTCCACCGCCGATTCATCGGCGCCCAGCGCCGCGGCTGCGTGCGGCTTCGCCGTCTCGATCAGCTTGGGCGCGAGCAGCTTGAAGGCGCTGCCCGCTCCGTATAGCGAGCGCGAGCCGCCGGTGCCGTTTCCCACCACCTGCAGGTCCGGATCGCCCTCGTGGATGTGGATGCGTTCGCCGGAGTATCTGTCAACGAGGCCCAGTCCCTCCGTCACGATGCGTACGAACGCGGTCTCGTGGC
Organism: Gammaproteobacteria bacterium; assembly: GCA_041486325.1. Classification (GTDB taxonomy): domain Bacteria; phylum Pseudomonadota; class Gammaproteobacteria; order Burkholderiales; family SG8-39; genus VBDM01. The sequence goes on along the minus strand of JBGPLD010000097.1, from coordinate 3,829 downwards.
CCTGGCCGGTGGACTGCGCCACTGTATACATATGGAGGTCGCCCTTCCCGTCGAAGCGGGCGAACACCTGGTCCTTGGGCGCGAGGCCGGGCGCGCTGATCTCGAGGAAAGTCGAGATGCCGATGCCGCGCAATTTGCCGGCGCGCTTCGAACGCTCGCGCCGCGCGGGGAAGCCCTTCCAGTCGGCGAGCGCAAGCGCCTTGTCCATGACGGCGGCAAACTCGCCGCAGTCGTAGGTCGTGCCGTTCGCCGTCCTGTACGGCATCGCTTCCGGCGGGATGAAGTTCTTTCGCCGCAGCTCGACCGGATCGAAGCCGTGCTCGGCGGCGGCATGGTCCACCAGCCGCTCGATCGAGTAGGCGATGTCCGGGCGCCCCGCGCCGCGGTAGGCCGACACCGGTGTCGCGTTCGAGTATGCGATCCGGGTGTGCGCGTACATCGCGGGAATGCGATAGACGCCTCCCATGGTGATCGTGATGTTGCGCGTGCCGATCTGCGCGCCGAAAGGCGTTGCGTAGGCGCCGAGGTCGGCCGTGTCCTCGAAGCGCAGCGCAAGAAATTTGCCGTCGCGGTCGAGCGCGAGCTCGCCGGTGAGCGTCAGTCCGCGGCCGTGATTGTCCGAGAGAAACACCTCGGAGCGCATCGCCACCCATTTCACCGGGCGGCCGAGCTTCTGCGACGCGAGCATCACCGCGAGGTGCTCGGGGTAGGAGAAGCTGCGGATGCCGAAGCTGCCGCCGACATCCTGCGTGACGACGCGGATTTTTTCCGGAGGCAGGCCGGTCGCCGCGACGAGAAAGCCGCGCATGCCGTTCAGGCCCTGGCTCGGCGTATGGACGGTGAAGACGCCGCTGGCGGCGTCGAAGTTTGCAAGGAAGGCACGCGGCTCTATGGGATTGCCGACGAGGCGCTGGCTTCTCAGCGTCAGCCGGCTGCGCAGCGCCGCGCCCGCGAACGCGGCTTCCACCGCCGCCGCATCGCCGGTTTCGTATTCGAACGCGATATTGCCGGGCGCTTCCTCGTGCAGCTGCGCCGCGCCCGCGCGCGTCGCGGCCTCGAATCCGACCGCCGCCGGCAGTTCGCGGTACTCGACCGCAATATCCTCGGCCGCGTCCTGGGCCTGCGCGATGCTTTCGGCGACGACAAGCGCCACCGGCTGGCCGACGTAATGCACCTTGCGACCAGCGAGCGCCGGCCAGAAAGGCTTCCTCATTTTCTGGCCACCCACGCCTTCGTAAGCCACGCCGCCGGGCAGCGATTTCCATCCGCTCGCGGCGTGATCCGCGCCGGTCAGTACGAGATGCACGCCGGGACGCGCGGCTGCGCCCTTGGCATCGATTGAAACGATTTCCGCGTGCGCGCGGTCGGAGCGCAGCACAAAGGCACGGAGCTGCCCGGGGAGATTCCAGTCGGCGGTGTAGCGGCCTTTGCCCGTCAGCAGGCGCTCGTCTTCGCGGCGGATCGTTCTTTCGGTCATGAATGGGATTGGATCAAGGGAAACCGCCCGCAAGCGAACGGCGCAAAGGCGCGATTATCGTTGAGCAAGCCGCCGCCGCGCAAATTCCTTTCCCGGCCGGCCGTGGCCCGGTTTGCGCACCTGACTTCTGCGGCGGCGCGGCCTGTCCGCGTCCCTGGTCGGGGCTTGGCTCAACCGCCGGCTTCGAAAACCGGCTTCGAAAAAAGCGGGGGCCGCAACAGAGGCCCGTGCGCTCTAGCCGCGCCCGATGAACGGCATCTTCGTCGCCATGATGGTCATGAACTGCACGTTGGTCTCGAGCGGCAGGTTCGCCATGTGCAGCACGGCGGCCCCGACGTGGCTTACGTCCATCAATGGCTCGACCGCGACGGATCCGTTCGCCTGCGGCACGCCCTTCGCCATGCGCGCCGCCAGGGGCGTGTCGGCGTTGCCGATGTCGATCTGGCCGCAGGCAATGTCGTATTTCCTGCCGTCGAGTGCGGTGGACTTGGTGAGCCCGGTGACCGCGTGCTTGGTCGAGGTGTAGGGCGCGGAATTCGGCCGCGGCGCGTGCGCGGAGATCGAGCCGTTGTTGATGATGCGCCCGCCGCGCGGATCCTGGCTCTTCATGATCCTGATCGCCTCCTGCGTGCACAGGAACATGCCGGTGAGGTTGGTGTTCACCACGGCCTGCCACTGTTCGAGCGTGAGATCTTCGAGCATGATGCTGCCGGGCGTGCCGATGCCGGCGTTGTTGAAGAGCACGTCGAGGCGCCCGAACTTCTCTTTCGTCGCCGCAAACAGCGCTCGCACCGATTTCTGATCGGTGACGTCGGTTTGCACGACAAGCGTGCGTTCGAGCAGCCCGGAATCCTTCGCCGTCTGCTCCAGGAGCTCCCTGCGCCGCCCGGCGAGGGCGACGCGATAGCCGTCCTTGAGCAGCGCGAGCGCGGCCGCCTTGCCGATGCCGGTGCCAGCGCCCGTGACGACGGCGGCCTTGTTGTGTGAGCTCATGGTCCAGGATCCTCGGTTTGCGCGCTGTCAGGATATCATTTGCGCCATCATAACCATTCCGCGGAAGGCGAACGGGCATGGCGAGCGCCGCCGGCACGATCCGACTGGGCGATCTGAGCGTGCAGCGCATGGGCTTCGGCGCGATGCGCGTCTGCGGGCCCGACGTCTGGGGCCCGCCCAGCGACCGCGCCGGGGCGCATCGCCTGCTTCGCCGGGTGGTCGAGCTCGGCGTGAATTTCATCGACACGGCGGACAGCTACGGCCCGGAAGTGGACGAGACGCTGATCGCCGAGGCGCTGCATCCGTACCCGGCGGGGCTGGTCATCGGCACCAAAGGGGGCCTGCTGCGGCCGACCCGCCACGCCTGGGACGAGGACGGCCGGCCCGAGCACCTGCGCCGCGCGCTCGAAGGCAGCCTCAGGCGCCTGAAGCTGGAGCGCATCGATCTCTATCAGCTCCATGCGCCCGACCCGAAAGTGCCCTTCGCCGATTCGGTGGGCGCGCTCGTGGAGATGCAGCGTGCCGGCAAGATCCGGCATATCGGCGTGTCCAATGTCTCGGTGAAGCAGCTGGAGGAGGCGCGCCGCATCGCGGCCATTGTCTCGGTGCAGAACGAATACAACCTCGAGAACCGCTCATCGGAGGACGTGCTCGCCGCGTGCGCGCGGCTCGGCATCGCCTTCCTTCCCTGGTATCCGCTCGGCGCCGGGCGCTGCCTGCGCGCATCGAAGGTCAAGGAGGTTGCCGGGCGCCACAAGGCAAATCCCGCGCAGGTCGCGCTCGCGTGGCTGCTTGCGCACTCGAGCGCGATGCTGCCGATTCCCGGGACCGGGTCGATCGCGCACCTTGAAGAGAACGTGCGCGCCGCGGGCCTGAAGCTCTCCGCCGAAGAGCTCGCCGCGCTCGGCTGAGGGAGAGTTCTCGTTAAAGCGCCGCTTTCCCTTTTCCGGAGCACATCCCCGGAAACCAGGGGGAGCCGGCGCGCATGGTCTAATGCCGTCTTTCCGGACACGGCGCCATGCACCTGCTGCAGGTAATCCTGTTCCTTCTGCTTTGCGCGGTCGCGCTGGGCTGGATCGCGCGGCACTTCAATTTTCCCTATCCGATCGCGCTCGTGATCGGCGGCGCGGCGCTCGGATTCGTGCCCAAGCTGCCGCAATTTCCTTTCGACCCGGAATTCATCCTGATCCTGGTCCTGCCGCCCATCCTCTATCAGGCCGCGCTGCTCACGTCGTGGCACGATTTCAAGACGAACATCCGCCCCATCGGCCTGTTTGCCACCGGCCTCGTGATCGCCACCACGCTTGCGGTCGGCGCTGCGCTCAAGCTCCTGATACCGGACATTCCCTGGGCCGCCGC
>JBGPLD010000096.1:0-5589 GCA_041486325.1 Gammaproteobacteria bacterium | reverse complement strand
TGCGCCAGAGCAGGAAGCTCGCGAGCATTCTGCCTTTGGGTGAGCAGAAAGCGCCCCAGGTACTCGAATCGGAGCCGACACCGCTCACGTCGCAGCTCAACTGTCCCTGCAGAAACGCTTCGGCATCTTCGCCACTGAATTTGAGGACCCCGAGATGGGACAGCGGCGAAAACACACTGCCCGAGCGCGCCGCGGTGAGGTCGGCGTTCAATTCAGTGCCGATGGGATCTTTGGCTTGAGTGCCTGGCGGCCGCACGGATACGCCCAATCGTTCATGAGAAATGCTCCGTTCCGCGAGTTGAGCAGCTTGCCCGCTCCAACTCGCGGAGTTAAACCGGCAGCCGCTTGGCTGTCCGGTTTAACAGTTATTATACGGGCATCATTACCCGGGTTTTCCTCTTCTCCTCTGATGGCGCTCCGCCTGAAGTTGTTGTTTCTCCTGACGGTTACCGCCGCGCTTGGATTTTGCGGATGGATGATCGGGTTCGCGGTGACGCCCGTCGAGGTCGCGTCGCCATCCGTGGAGTTTTCGATTCGCCCCGGCAGCACGCTGCGCGGGGCAACGCGACAGATCATCGATGCGGGCGTTTCCCTGCCCGCATGGCAATTCAACCTGCTGGCGCGGGCAAACGGCGCGAGTGCCAATATCAAGGCCGGGCGCTATCAGGTCTCGAATGGGGTCACGCCGATGCAGATTCTGCGAAAAATTATCCAGGGCGATTTTGTACAGGCGGAGATCCTGTTTGTCGAAGGCTGGACCTTTCGCCAGATCCGAGCCGCACTTAAGGCGAATGCCGACCTGAAACACGATTCGGATGAAATGTCCGATGCCGAAATCATGGCAAGGCTCGGATCTCCCGATTCATCCCCGGAGGGAATGTTCTTTCCCGATACCTACGTATTCGCCAAGGATGAGAGCGATTTCACGGTGCTCGCGCACGCATACCGCACCATGAAGAACCATCTCCAATCGGCATGGGCGCGACGGGCGGCCGATCTTCACATTACCGACCCGTATGAGGCGCTAATTCTCGCGTCGATCGTGGAAAAGGAAACGGGAAGGACGGGTGACCGCACGATGATCGCCGCCGTGCTCCTCAATCGTCTGCATGTGAGAATGAAGCTGCAGACGGATCCGACGGTGATCTATGGCATGGGCGAGCAATTCGACGGCAATTTGCGCAAGAAGGATCTCTTGACCGATACGCCGTTCAACACCTATACGCGTCGCGGGCTGCCGCCGCATCCGATCGCGATGCCGGGACTCGCGTCTATCGTTGCTGTCACGAATCCTGCAGAGACCGATGTTCTCTATTTCGTTGCGCGCGGGGACGGAACCAGCGAATTCTCGCGCACGCTTGCCGAGCACAATCGCGCGGTCGCCAGATTTCAGAAATCCGGCAGCCATTGATCCCACTGACGAGGCCGCCCGTGTTCCGCGGCAAATTCATCACGCTGGATGGCATAGACGGCGCGGGCAAGAGCACGCACCTGGCGGGCATCGCGAATTTTCTGCGCCGACGCGGCAAAGAGGTTGTCGTTACACGCGAGCCGGGGGGCACGCTTCTGGGCGAAAAGCTGCGCGATCTGCTCCTGTCGCACCCGATGCACATCGAGACCGAGGCGTTGTTGATGTTTGCGGCGCGTCGCGAGCACATTGCACAGGTCATCCTTCCGGCGCTGACTGCGGGAAACTGGGTCCTTTCGGATCGATTTACCGACGCGACCTACGCCTATCAGGGCGGGGGGCGGGGAATGTCCAGGGATCGGATTGCCGTGCTCGAGCGCTGGGTGCAGGAACATGACCTTCGGCCCGATCTGACCCTGATATTTGACGTCCCGGTAAAAGTCGCCGAGAGCCGGCTTGCGAAAAGCAGGTCCGACCGGTTTGAGCGTGAAGATCAGGGATTCTTCGAGCGGGTTCGGGCCGGTTACCTCGAGCGGGCCGCAGCGGATCCCAGACGAGTCAGGGTCATCGACGCCAACCGGTCTGAATCTGAAGTTAAGGTAATGGTCGAGAATATAGTTTCATCCATTTGTTAATACATGCTATTAAATTTTCATATGCATGCTTGGCAAGAATGGGATCGCCTGCGGGACCGGCTTCCCCATGCCGTGCTGATCCGGGCCGGGGAGGGGATGGGGGAATTCGAGTTTGGTAAGGCCGCCGCGCAGGGCTTGCTTTGTGAAAACCGCGGGGCCGCCCGGCAAGGGTGTGGCGTCTGCCCCGCCTGCCACTGGTTCGGGCAAGGCAATCACCCGGATTTCAGGCTGATCGTGCCGGAAAGCATGGCACCGGAATCGCAGGAGGAGGGCGATGTGCCCGCAAAAAAGGAAAAACGCAGCGAGCAGATCCGCATCGAGCAGATCCGCGCACTGGCGGATTTTCTTGCGGTGGGAACGCATCGCGCCGGCCTGCGAGTCATTCTGATCTACCCTGCAGACTCTATGAATGCGAATACGCAGAATGCATTGCTCAAGAATCTGGAGGAGCCTCCCCCCGCAACTGTGTTTCTGCTGATTTCCACGCAGCCTGGCCGATTGCTTGCAACGGTGCGCAGCCGCTGCCTGAATTTCACGATACCGCGTCCGGATCCGGTACAGGCTGCGAAATGGCTGAAGGAGCAAGGTATCGCGCACCCCGAACCGGCTCTTGCAGGCGCCGGGGGGGCGCCGCTCACGGCCCTGAAACTCGCGGAAACCGACTCGGAGCGCGAACGTTTTCTGGAAGGTTTGCGCGATCCGGAATTCGATCCGATCTCTCTTGCCGAGAGGACTCAGCGCGTTTCGCTAGTGGAGCTGGTGACTTGGCTGCAGCGCTGGAGCTACGATCTACTGCTTTCCCGGATTGTCGGAAGAATTCGGTATCATGTTAAAAATGAAAAGCTTATAGGGGATATTTCACGCGATTGCGATCCTGCCGAACTCGCCGCATATCTGCGTCGACTGGCACAAGCGCGGTCTCTCGCGCAGCACCCGCTCAACGCCAGATTGTTTGTGGAGGACCTGCTGCTTCAGTACCAAAAGCTGATCGTGCGCTCATGAGCATCGATTGCGCCGGCTATCCGCGTCGAGGCGGGTTGCGAGCACCGATCCCGTGTCGCACGGTAGAGCTGCGCCTCCCGCCATGCATTTAGAAACGCACGCGGGCCGGGCTGGGCTGGTCGATTCGCACTGTCACCTCGATTTTCCCGAATTTGACGGCCGGTTGGATGCGGTGCGAGAGGAGATGCGCGCGCACGGTGTCACGCATGCCTTGTGCATCAGCGTCAGCCTTGCCGGATTTCCGAAGGTGCTGGACCTTGCCCAGACTTACGACAATTTCTTTGCCAGCGTGGGTGTGCATCCGGATCATGAAGACCACACCGCTGTGGACTCAGCGCAATTGGTCGAGCTGGCGCAGCATCCGCGGGTGGTTGCAATCGGAGAGACCGGCCTGGATTACTATCGCGTGAGCGGCGATCTCGAATGGCAGCGGGAGCGCTTCCGCGCCCACATCCGTGCCGCGCGCGAATGCCGCAAGGCACTCGTGATCCACACCCGGCAGGCGGCTGAGGACACCCTGCGAATCATGCGGGAGGAGGGCGCGGGGGAGGCGGGGGGAGTCCTGCACTGCTTCACCGAAAGCCAGGAAATGGCCGACACCGCGATGGAGATGGGCTTCCATATCTCCTTTTCCGGCATCGTCACCTTCAAGAATGCCGTTGCGCTGAAGGCCGTGGCGCAAAGAGTCCCGCTTGAGCGCCTGCTTGTCGAAACGGATTCGCCCTACCTTGCGCCCGTGCCGCACCGGGGCAAGACTAACCAGCCTGCGCTGGTCCGGTATGTGGCCGAGGAGGTGGCGCGGCTGCGCGGTATCCCGCTCGCGCAACTTTCCGCGGCCACTACCGAAAACTTTTTCCGCCTTTTTCGGTTGCCCGCGCCAGCTTAGGAAGCAGCGTCAGGTGGCTTTGAGGGCGAAGGGGATAGCGGCGGGGGCCATGCAGAAACGGGGCTCAAGGGATGATGTGTATGCAATATTACATAATACACATTATGCGACATATCGCCCAAACCCTCGGGAAGGAGACGACGAATCCGGCCTTCCCCATTTCACCTGGTGCGGGATTGGATGCGGGCGGCCAACTGCTCGGCCAAAGCCGGATTCAGCTTCTGCAGTCGCTCAAGCACGGCACGCGCCTGCTCCCGCTCGCCCATTCTTGCGTAGACGGCGCCCAATTGGAACCACGCGAGTGAAAATTCGGGCTCGATCCGCAGGGACTCCTGGTAAGCGCTGCTGGCCCGGTCGAGCCGCCCGGCGTCGCGGTAGGCCTCCCCGAGCAGATAGAACGTGATGTGAGAGGTGCGGCTGATGGTCGCGGCGCGCTCCAGAGTTTGAGTTGCACGTCCCGGTTGTCTCATCAGGCGCTGCGTCTCTCCGAGGAGGTTCCAGGCGTCAATATCCTCTGGGCTTCGGGCCGTAGCGCGCGACAGCGCGTCGATCGCCTTGGGATAGTCGCCACTCTGGAGCGAGGCGTATCCCGCGATCACCCACCAGTCAGATCGTTCGGACTGGCGCTTCAGGAGTTCCTCGGCTACGCGCTGCAGCCCGGCCCAGTCCTGCTTCTGCTCGAACCGGGCGATTCGTTGCCGATCGGAATCGTTGTCCGCGCGTTTTGCAAGCGGGAACTCCAGAAACGGGTTCGTCGGCGCCGCCGCGGCGTCCGCCTGCGAGAGCGCTGAACCGCCACAGCCGGAAATGGAAACGCCGGCCGCCAATGCCAGGACGGCGGCGAGGATCCGCAAGCCGGACTCAGACCTTGTTCTGATAGACGTAGGCTTGCTGCTTGACGTTCGAGTCTTCGGCGCGCTTCTGCGCATCGAGGTCGAGTTTCTTGTCCCACCACATGGCCCGTCCCTTCTGCTGCTCCTGGACGATGTGCGGCTTTTCCCGGAGCAGCTCGCGGATCATTCGGGTGATGTCGGATTCGTAGAGCTTCTGCGCCATGCCTAGGGTTCAGGGGGATTGAACAGGGAAATTATACGCCGCCCCGGCTGCCGGCCTGCCCCGGCAAGGCCCCCGCTTGCCAAACGGTTGCCGATACTGTATATAATTACAGGTATGGAGGTCCCATGACCGATACGACCGAACTCACCGTCAAGCAGCAGGAAATCCTGGACTTCATCCGCCAGGCCATCGAGGAGACCGGCTTTCCGCCTACCCGCGCCGAGATCGCCAAGGCGTTCCGCTACAGTTCGCCCAACGCCGCCGAAGACCACCTGCGGACGCTGGAGAGAAAGGGCGCGATCGAGCTGACCCCGGGCGCTTCGCGCGGCATCCGCCTCGCCGAGAGCTTCGGGTTGCCCCTCATCGGCCGTGTCGCCGCAGGCAGTCCCATCCTCGCCGAGGAGCACGTCGAGCGGCGCTGCCAGGTCGACCCTGCCCTGTTCCGCCCGCGTGCCGACTACCTGCTCAAGGTGCGCGGCATGAGCATGAAGGACATCGGCATCCTCGACGGCGATCTGCTCGCCGTGCACCGCACCCGGGAGGCGCGCTCGGGCCAGATCGTGGTGGCGCGGCTGAATGGCGAGGTCACGGTGAAGCGCCTG
>JBGPLD010000095.1:0-5604 GCA_041486325.1 Gammaproteobacteria bacterium | reverse complement strand
GAGGGCACGCTCGCGTACTCGAAGCACATTCATCTCAAGCTCTCCCCGCTGCCGAAGCACCGGACGCTGGGCGTGTGCCACTTCGCTGCTTTCCGCCGCGCCATGGACGTGCCGCAGCATCTCGTCAGGCTCGCGCCGACCGCCGTGGAGCTCGTGGACCGCACGATGATCGGCCTTGCGCGCGGAAACGCCGCGTTTCGCGCCACGGTGGAGCAGTTCATCCGCGGCGATCCGGATGCAATTCTGCTCGTCGAGTTCGCCGGCGAGGAGCGCGACGAGCAGCTGCGCAAATTGAAACAGCTTACCGAATTGATGTCCGATCTCGGCCACCCGGGAAGCGTCGTCGAGATTACCGACGCGGCGCTGCAGCGCGCAGTGTGGGAAGTTCGCAAAGCCGGCCTCAACATCATGATGTCGATGAAGGGCGACGGCAAGCCGGTGTCTTTCATCGAGGACTGCGCCGTGCCGCTGGAAAGCCTCGCCGAGTACACGGATCTTTTGACACAGGTGTTCCGCAAGCACGGCACCGAAGGCACCTGGTACGCGCATGCCTCGGTCGGCACGCTGCACGTGCGGCCCATCCTCAACATGAAGGCGGACGGCGCCAAGAAAATGCGCGCAATCGCCGAGGAAGCCTGCGCGCTGGTCAGAAAATACAAGGGCGCGGCCTACTCGGGGGAGCATGGCGACGGCCTGGTGCGCTCGGAGTGGATCGAGCCGATCCTCGGCGCGCGGCTCGCCGCAGCGCTGGCCGAGATCAAGGACCTCTTCGATCCGAGGGGGCTGATGAATCCGGGCAAAATTGTGCGGCCGCCCCGGCAGGATGACCGGTCCCTTTTCCGCTTCAAGCCGGGCTATGCCGCGAAAAAAATGGACACCGCCCTGGACTGGACCGAATGGAGCGTGCCTGGCGCGGCGAGCACGGGCTTTGCCGCGGCGGTGGAAATGTGCAACAACAACGGCCACTGCCGCAAATTCGACGCCGGCACCATGTGCCCGTCTTTCCGCGCCACAGGAGACGAGCGGCATCTCACCCGCGGCCGCGCCAATACGCTGCGGCTCGCGGTCTCAGGACAGTTGGGACCCGACGGATTCACCTCCGACGAGTTATACGAAACGCTGGCTCTTTGCGTGTCGTGCAAGGGCTGCAAGCGCGAATGCCCGACCGGCGTGGACATGGCGAAGATGAAGATCGAGTTCCTGCATCATTTTCACCGGCGACACGGATACTCGCTGAGGGACAGGTTGATTGCTTATCTGCCGCGCTACGCACCCTGGGGCGCGCGGCTGCCCTGGCTCTTCAATGCGCGCGATATGGTCCCCGGCCTTGCGGCGCTGAGCGAAGCGCTGCTCGGACTGTCGGCGAGACGCTCGCTGCCGAAGTGGCGCGGCGATGCGTTTCTGCAAGCCTCCTTGTCAAAGGGAGAGGCTCGCGCAGCGGGCGGGAGGATTTCATCTTCGTCGGTTCGCGAGGTGGTTCTCCTCGTCGACACGTTCAACAATTACTTCGAGCCGGAAAACGCGCGCGCGGCGCTCGCGGTGCTCGAAGCGGCCGCGTATCGCGTTCATGTCGCGCGCCCGCGGGACGGCGGGCGGCCGCTCTGCTGCGGCCGCACCTTCCTTGCGACCGGCATGGTGGACGAAGCGAAGACCGAAGCGCAGCGCATGCTCGCCGCGCTCAAGCCGTACGTCGAGCGCGGCATCCCCGTTGTCGGCCTCGAGCCGTCCTGCCTGTTGACGCTGCGCGACGAGTTCAAGTCCATGCTGCCCGGCGCCGAAACCGAGGCGCTGTCGGGACAGGCGCTGCTGTTCGAGGAATTTCTGGTGCGCGAGCGGGAAGCCGGGCGCCTTGCGCTCAGGCTCGGCCCGCTCCCCGGGAAAAAAGCGCTGCTGCACGGCCACTGCCACCAGAAGGCCTTCGGCGCCATGCCGGCGGTCGAGCGGGCGCTCGCGCTCGTGCCCGGGCTGAAAGTCGAGGCGATCGAATCCTCCTGCTGCGGCATGGCGGGCAGCTTCGGCTACGAGGCCGAGCACTACGACGTGTCGATGAAGATGGCCGAGCTGTCGCTCCTGCCGAAGTTGCGCTCGTCAGGCCCGGACGCCCTCATCGTCGCTGACGGCACGAGCTGCCGCCGTCAAATCGCGGATGGAGCGCGCCGGGATGCGGTCCACGTCGCGCAGGTGCTCGCGCGCGCGCTGGCGTAGCCGGGCCTCCATGATCATCGAGGGCGCCTCGGCGGCGCTGGCGCTGGCGCCCCTCGCTTTTGCCGGCGCGCTGGTTCATGGCGTCACGGGCTTCGGCTCGGCGCTGATCACCATTCCGCTCGCCACGTTCTTCGTGCCATTGCCGTTCGCGCTCGCCGTGTTCGTGATCGTGGACTTCGTGAACGTGCTGCGGCTGGGTCTGGAGAATCCGCGCAATGCGGTCCTCGGCGAGTGCGCGCGCATGGTGCCTTTAATGGTCTTCGGCATCGTCGCCGGCACCACGCTGCTGGTGAGCCTGCCGCGCAGCGCGACGCTCCTTGCGCTGGGCGTGTTCGTTTTTGGCTATGCCCTCTACAGTCTGTCCGGACGCGCGAGCCTCGCCGGAGTCGACCAGCGCTGGGCCTATTTCGCCGGTTTCTGCGGGGGCCTGGCCGGCACGCTGTTTGGCGCGGGCGGCCCGCCGTATGCAATCTATCTCTCGCACCGCCCCGTAAGCAAGGAACAGTTCCGCGCGACGGTCACGCTCACCTCGATTTTCAGCCTCGGGTTGCGGCTCATTGCGTACGCGGTGACGGGACTGCTCGCGCAGGACGGAGTCCTGATCACAGCCGCGGCCACGATTCCGGCGGGGTTGGCCGGAATCTTCATTGCTTCCGCGATTTTCCGGCGTATTTCGCGCGAGGTGCTCATGCGCGCCGTGGGGCTGCTGCTGCTCGCAACCGGGGCCTCGCTCGTGGTGCGGGCCCTCCTCTAAAAAGCGGTCTGAGCGGCGCCAGTACCGGGTTCAGGCGCGAATATCGGGATCCAGCTGGCGCTCGATCCAGGAGATCTGGTCCTTCAGCAGGAGCTTGCGCCTTTTCATCCGCGTCAGGGCGAGCTGGTCGTGCGACGGATCCGCGGCAAGCCGGTGGATGGCGGCGTCGAGGTCATGGTGTTCAAGCTGGAGATCGTGCAGCCGCTGCTTCATCTGCACCCGCATCTGTTCTTCGCCGGCTCCGACCATGTTTTTATTTTAGACCTTTCCCGGCCGGCGCAAGCTCCACGCGAGCAGGACTATGCCCGCCAGGATCATGGGCAGGGACAGCCACTGGCCCATCGACAGGCTCAATGCGAGAAGCCCCAGAAAATCATCGGGCTCGCGGAAGTATTCGGCGGCGAAGCGCATCGTTCCGTAGCCGAGCAGGAACGCCCCGGACACCGCGCCTGTCGGCCGCGGCTTCCTCGAATAGGCCCAAAGCACCGCGAACAGCACTACGCCTTCGAGCGCGAACTGGTAGAGCTGCGAGGGATGGCGCGGCATCGGACCGGCGCCGGGGGAATGAAACACCATGCCCCAGGGCAACTCCCCGGGGATTGAAATGATTCGGCCGTACAGCTCGCCGTTGATGAAATTCCCGAGCCGTCCTGCCGCGAGCCCGAGTGGAATGAGCGGGGCGACGAAGTCGGTAAGCTCGAGCCAGCGCAGCCGATGCTTTCGCGAAACGTACCAGACCGCGGCCAGCACGCCGAGAAATCCGCCGTGAAACGACATGCCGCCGTGCCATACCGCGAGGATCTCGAGCGGATTGGAAAAATAGAACGCCGGCTTGTAGAAAAGCACGTATCCAAGCCGTCCTCCCAGCACCGCGCCCAGCACGCCGAAGAACAGGAGGTCGTCGAGCGCGGCGTAACTGACGCGCCCGGAGTTTGCGCGCGCAATGCGCAGACGCCCCAGTCCGAAGAACGCCGCGAAGCCGACGAGATACATGAGGCCATACCAGCGGATGGCGATGGGGCCCAACGCGATCGCGACGGGATCGAAGTTCGGATGAATAAGCATGGGCGGCCCGGGCCAGGCAGGGTTTCAAGTAAAATGATGTCGAAGCGTAACTGATAGTCAATCTTCCCGCACCCGGAGTATTCCCATGGCCGACAACTGGAGAAGCAGGAACATCACCCAAGGGGATGCGCGCTCGCCCAACCGCGCGATGCTGCGCGCCGTGGGCTTTGGCGACGGCGATTTCGAAAAAGCGATCGTCGGCGTGGCCAACGGCCACTCGACCATGAACCCCTGCAACGCCGGCATACAGCCGCTGGTGGACAGCGCGATGGCGGCGGTGAAGGCCGCGGGCGCGATGCCGCAGGTATTCGGCTTTCCCACCGTGACCGACGGCATCGGCATGGGCACGGAAGGCATGAAGTATTCGCTGGTTTCGCGCGAAGTCATCGCCGACTCTATCGAGACCGCGGTGAACGGCCAGATGATGGACGGGGTGATATGCATCGGCGGCTGCGACAAGAACATGCCCGGCAGCGTGATGGCGATGGCGCGCATGAACGTGCCGGGCATCTTCGTCTACGCCGGCACCATCAAGCCGGGGTTCTGGAAGGGGCAAAAGCTCACCATCGTGAGCCCGTTCGAGGCCGTCGGGGCGCTTGCCGCGGGGAAAATGTCGAAAGAAGATTTCGACGGCATCGAGAAGAACGCCTGCCCTTCGGTCGGCGCGTGCGGCGGCCAATACACCGCCAACACCATGTCGTCCTCGTTCGAGGCGCTCGGGATGAGCCTGCTCGGCTCCTCGCAGATGGCGTCGCCCGATTCCGAGAAGGCCGACTCGTCCGCGGAATCCGCCAGGGTGCTGGTGAACGCGATCCGCAAGAATATTCGCCCGCGCGACATCATTTCGCGCAAGTCGATCGAGAATGCGATCGCGCTCGTGATGGCAACAGGGGGCTCGACCAACGCCGTGCTGCATTACCTCGCCATTGCGTCGGCCGCGGGTGTGAAGTGGAGCATCGACGATTTCGAGCGCGTGCGGCGCAAGGTGCCGGTGCTGTGCAATCTCAAGCCCTCGGGGCCTTATGTTGCGACCGATTTCCACGCCGCCGGCGGCGTGCCGCAGGTGCTGAAGATGCTGCTCGCGCACGGCGTGCTGCACGGCGACTGCATGACGATCACCGGCCGCACGCTTGCCGAGGAACTCGCCAACGTGCCCGAGGAGCCGCGCAAGGACCAGGACGTCATCCGCCCATGGGACAAGCCAGTGTATCCGCACGGTCACCTCGCGATCCTGAAGGGCAATCTCGCCACCGAAGGCTGCGTGGCGAAGATCACCGGCCTGAAGCGCACGTCGATCACGGGGCCCGCGCGCGTATTCGATTCGGAACCTGCGGCGCTGAAGGCGATCCTCGCGCGGAAAATCAGGCCGGGCGACGTAATCGTGATCCGCTACGAGGGCCCCAAGGGCGGCCCCGGCATGCAGGAAATGCTCGCGCCGACCTCGGCGCTCATCGGCCAGGGACTGGGCGAGTCGGTCGGCCTGGTCACCGACGGGCGCTTCTCCGGCGGCACCTGGGGCATGGTGGTCGGCCACGTGGCGCCCGAGGCCTACGTCGGCGGCACGATCGCGCTCGTGAAAG
>JBGPLD010000094.1:0-5663 GCA_041486325.1 Gammaproteobacteria bacterium | reverse complement strand
GTGCAGTCGGCTCGGTTCTTTACTTTGGATAGAGAATCAGCTGGGTGCAGCGAAACAGCGCGAGCTTGCGCCGGTCTTCGCCGTGGGTCACCAAGGCGTCCCAGACATGCGTGGTCCGCCCCAGGTGCACCGCGCGCGCCTCGCCGTAGAGCGTGCCTTCGGCCGCGGTATTGAGGAAGTTCGCCTTGAGCTCCACGGTCGTGAAGTTCTGCGCGTTGCCCGGCAGGTGCGAAATGCAGCCGTAACCGGCCAGCGTGTCGGCGAAGCTGACGATCGTCCCGGCGTGCAGATAGCCGTTCGGCGCGAGCAAGGCCTTGCGGATCTCGAGCTTTCCTCGCAGCAGGCCCTCGGCGACTTCCGTGATGGCAAGCCCGACCAGGCCGGGGAGGAAATCCTTTCCGAAATGGTTGAAGCGATCGACATCAAATCCGGGCCGTAGCGGCATGGCTTCTCCTTGTGCGATCTCCGTATATTCCTGCCTCGCAACGTGACCCCCCGTCCGAGGCGCGCGCGGCGTTACTCCACCCGGATCTGGTAATCGCGGATCACCTTCGCCCACTTGTCGGACTCCGCGCGCGCGAAGGCGAGGAATTCCTCGGGCGTGCTCCCCACCACGTCGAAGCCCTGGCCGGCGAGCTTGCCGCGCACTTCCGGATCGGCGAGCGCCTTCGCAGCCTCCGCGTGCAGCCGCGCGACGATTTCCCTCGGCGTGCCCGCCGGCGCGAGCATTCCCACCCAGGATTGCGCCGCGAACCCGGGGAGCGATTCGGCAATCGTCGGAGTATCCGGAAGCTGGGAGATGCGGCGCGCGGCTCCGACGGCAAGCGCCTTGATGCGGCCGGCCTTCACCTGCGGAATCGCCTGCGGCGCGGACACGAACATGACGTTCACCTGGCCACCGACCAGGTCGATCATCATCGGCGCGCCGCCCTTGTACGGCACATGAAGCATGTCGATGCCGGTGCGGTTCGCAAACAGCAAGGCGTTCAGATGGTTCGAGCTGCCGGCGCCCACCGTGGCGTAGCTCACCTTCCCCGGGTTGGCCTTTGCAAAGGCCACCAGCTCCGCGACCGTGGAGGGCGCGAAGTTCGCAGCAGCGACCAGCACGTGCGGCGAAGTCACCAGCAGGCTGATGTGTTCGAAGGATTTGAACGGATCGTACGCGAGGTTTTTGTACAGGAGATGGTTGACGGCGTGCGTGTCGAACACCAGAAGCACGGTGTGGCCGTCGGCCGGCGCTTTCGCAGCTTCCGCCTGTCCGATCGAGCCGCCCGCCCCTGCCCTGTTCTCCACGAGCAGCGGGAGGCCGAGACCGGAAGAAAACCTCGGGCCGATGACGCGCGCCACGCCGTCAACGGTGCCGCCCGCCGGCCAGGGCACGATCACGCGGATCGGCTTGCCTGGATAGCTTTGAGCAGAAACTTGCGCCGCGATCAGCGAAGCGGCGAGCGCCGCCAGGCCGACAACGAATCGGTTCATGCGCGCCTTCATGCGCGGCCCGATGCGGACGATCCCGCGCCTGCGAGCAGATCCGCGCCGATCTCCCGCACCGTTCGGGCGCCGCACAACTGCATCGAGCGCACGAGCTCGTCGCGCAGAATATCGAGGGCGCGCGCGGCGCCCGCCTCGCCCGCCGCGCAGGCGCCGTAGAGCGTCGCCCGGCCGAGCATGACGCCTTCGGCGCCGAGCGCGAGCGCCTTGACGACGTCCACGCCGCGGCGCACGCCGCCGTCCACGAGCACGCTCATCCTGCCTTTCACCGCGCGCACAATTGGCGGCAGCGCATCCAGCGCCGCTACCGCCCCGTCGAGCTGGCGCCCGCCGTGGTTCGAGACGATCACGGCGTCGCAGCCCATCGCCGCGATCCGTTCGGCATCGTCGGCGCGCAGGATCCCCTTGACGAGCATCTTCCCCGGCCAGCGGTCGCGCATTCTTTTCAGGCCGTCCCAGTCGAAGTCCGCGTCCCAGAATTGCCCGACCGAGGACGCAATCTCGGCGGTGCTTTTCGCCTCCGGAGCCAGATCCACCACGTTTTCCAGCACCGGCATGCCGTGGCGGAGCACCGAGAGCACCCAGCCGGGACGCGAGGCGAAATCGAGCACGTTTCTCGGCGTGAAGCGGAAGCGGATCGCAAAATCGTTGCGGAAGTCGCGCTCGCGCTTGCCGCCGACGGGCACGTCCACCGTGACCATCAGCGCCTCGTAGCCGAGTTGCCGCGCGCGCTCGACGAGGCCCATGGTCATGTTGCGCTGGAGGAAGATGTACGCTTGGAACCACAGCCGCCCGCCTGCCTCGCGCGCAATGCGCTCGATCGAAGCGGTGGCCATGGTCGAGAGCGTATACGGGATCCCGGCCGCGGCTGCCGCGCGCGCTATGCCGACGTCGGCGAACGGCCAGCCGAAGCCGATGCCGCCCGTCGGACCGACGACGATCGGCAGCTTCGAGCGCGCGCCGAGAATCGCGGCCGACGTGTCGATCTGCGCCACGCCGGCGAGCACCCTCGGCGCGAGGCGCACGCGCTCGAAGGCCGCGCGGTTGTCGCGCAACGTGGTCTCGTCCTCGGCGGCGCCGTCGAAGAAATCGAATATCGCGCGCGGCAGGCGCTTTTTCGCAATCCGGCGCAGGTCCGCGATGTTCCACGCGCGCAGGACGCGCGCGCAGGCGCGCCGCGAGATCGGGCAGGAGGACGCTGCGCTTGCCGGCACGCCCGCCGCAACTTCGAGATCGTTCGCTTTCATTCCGCCGTCACGCCGGATGCCTTGATGACGCGGGCCCAGCGCTCGTGGTCCTTCTTCAGAAAGGCGGAAAATTCCGCCGGCGTATCGCCGACGGTGACGGCGCCCAGAGCCTTGAACCGTTCCTTCGATTCGGGCCTGGCAATGGATTTTCGCATCTCGTCGCTCAGGCGATTGACGATCGCCGCGGGCGTCCCGGCGGGAGCCAGCATTCCCACCCAGGGCGCGGTCTCCTCAAAGCCCGGAAAACCGGCTTCCTCCAGGGTGGGGACCGAGGGAAAGTCAGGATGCGGCTTCGGCGTGCCGACCGCGAGCACCTTCAGCTTCTTCGCAGCGACCTGGTCGGCGATGCCGACGATGGGATAGAACATGAAGGTCACGCGTCCCGACATCACCTCGGCCAGCGCCGGACCGTTGCCCTTGAAGGGAACGTTGATCATCTTCGTGCCGGTGAAGTTTTCGAGCATCGCGCCGGCAAGATGCGTCGAGCCGCCGTTGCCGGAGGTTCCGTAGCTCACCTCGCCGGGTTTCGCCTTGGCGAGCGCCACGAGATCGGGCATTGAATTGAGCCGGGTCTCGGGACTCGTCACTACCACCATCGGCAGCACGGCCGCATTGCTGATGGGCGCGAAGTCCTTGAACGGATCGTATTTGATCTTGTTCTCGAGCAGGATTGCGTTCACCAGGAGCGAGAGCGAGGAGAAGAGCACGGTGTAGCCGTCCGGAGCCGAGCGTGCGACGGTTTCGGTGGCGATGATCGCGTTCGCGCCCGGCCGGTTTTCGACAATGAAGGATTGGCCAAGCGACACGGTCATGTCCTGCGCGACGATACGCGCAATGACATCGGTCGGCCCGCCGGCGGCGAAGCCGACGATGAATTTGACCGGTCTGGCCGGATACATTTGCGCCGTGGCAGCGTTACTCGCGAGCGCGCACAGCGCCACGACGGCCAGCGCGGTGAATTTCTTTTTCATTGCTCCTCCTTCAGACGATGTTGTTCTCGAGAATACCGACCCGCGAAATCTCGATCCGCACGCGGTCGCCGGGCTTCAGCCACACCGGCGGCTTGCGGAACGCGCCGACGCCCGCCGGCGTGCCGGTGGCGATCACGTCGCCGGGTTCGAGCGTCATGTACTGCGTGACGTATTCGATCAGGCGATCCACCGGGAAGATCATATCCGCGGTGCTGCCGTGCTGCATCGCCTCGCCGTTCACGCGGCAGCCGAGTTCCAGCGCCTGCGGATCGGGAATCTCGTCCTTGGTCACCAGCCACGGCCCCATCGGGCAGAAGCCGTCCATGCTCTTGGCGAACGTCGTCTGCGGCGGCGACACGTCGAACTGGAATTCGCGCGCGGAGAGGTCGTTCAGCGCCGTGTAGCCTGCGACGCAGTCGAGCGCCTTCGCGCGTGGAACGCCGGATGCGAATTCGCCGATGACGACGGCGAGCTCCGCCTCGAAGTCCATTTTCGTCACGGCGGCCGGGCGCTTCACCGCCGCACCCGGTCCGGTCACGCTCGAAGGCAGCTTCGCGATGATGCGCGGCTTCTCGAACGGATCGACGCCGGTTTCCCTGGCGTGGTCGGCGTAGTTGCGCCCGATGGCGACGATCTTGCCGGGACGCGGAATCGGCGCGAGCAGCGCGATCTCCTTCAGCGGCGTGTGGCGCGCTTCATCTCGTGCAAGCGATTCTACGCGCTGCGCGAGTTCGCGCATGGCGCGTGGCCCGGCGTAGAGGAGCCGCAGCATGCCGCCCGCAGGCGGGGAAACTCCGCGTTGCGCGAGCGCCTCGGCGCGATCGGCGGGAATTTCGATCGAGGCAACGGCATCGGTGAGATCGATAACGCTCTCGCGCACGACAGCGCCGGTCCGGAATTGCGCGCCGGCGCCGCGATAGCTCGCCAACCTCATTGCTCGCCGTAGAACATCGTCGCCATCACCTGGCAGCGCTTTATGAGGCGATGCTCATCGGGACCGTAATCCGCCACGGCATTGTGAATGGTGCCGATGTCTTCCCACATGAGGACGTCCCCTTCCTGCCAGTGAAAAGCGTAGCGGTACTCCGGCTTGAGCTGGTGCCCGAACAGGAACGCCAGCGTCCTGTCGCTTTCCTTCTGCGGGAGCTCGTTGATGCGGATCGAGTAGCCCGGATTAGCATAGAGCACTTTGCGCCCGGTGATCGGATGCGTGAGAAAAATAGGGTGCGACACCGGCGGCTTCGCCCTGCGCTGAGCTTCGGTGAGCGGCGGTCGCTTGCTGCCTTTTTCTCGCCGCATCATTTCCCAGAACTTGTTGAAGTCGTGCAGTACGGTCATTCCCTCGAGGTCGCGCTTCATTTCGGCCGGAAGACCCTCATACGCAGCATGCATGCTGCAGAACTCGGTCGCCCCGAGCGGCTTGCCGTCCCGGTGCGGAATCTTGACGCCGTACAGGATGTTCGCAAACGCGATCATCCTGCTGTACGACATGTCGGTGTGCCAGTCCTGCCCTGCGTCCGCCATGCCGATCGGCTTGCCGTCCTCGACGATGTTGGAGAGGATCATCACCTCCGGGATGCCCGGCTCCTGGTAGGCGTTCGCCACGTTGATTTCGAGCTTCCCGAAGCGCGCACCGAAGTCCGCGAGTTCCCGGCCCGAGAGTTGCTGGCGCGGAAAGCGGACGACGCCGCGCTCGCCGAGCGAACGCAGCACGACGTCGAACTCCTCTTGCGCGAGCGGCTTCGCCAGATCGAGCCCCTCGATCGTCGCCCCGAGAATCTCTCCGCTGCTTGTTACTTTCACAATTCCCCTCTGTCCTTTCCCGATCCTGCCCGCCGGTTGAAGGGCGCCATGCGTCCCTTCGAACCGGCGGAATTAAAGCGGCTGCTTCAGCAGTCCGCCTTTAATCTATCTTCAATCCGGCGTCCTTGATGATCTTCGCGTAGCGCGCCGT
>JBGPLD010000093.1:0-5665 GCA_041486325.1 Gammaproteobacteria bacterium | reverse complement strand
TCGGCCACAAGCCCTTGCCGCGACCAGGCGAAGCAAACCATGCCGACGGGCTTCCGCTTCGTGCCCCCCGTCGGCCCGGCCACTCCGGTCACCGCCACCGCGAGCTGCGCGCGGCTGCGCGCGAGCGCCCCGGCTGCCATTTCACGCGCGGTTTCTTCGCTGACCGCACCGTATCGCGAAAGGGTCTCGGCGCGCACGCCAAGCAGCTCCTGCTTGGCTTCGCCCGAATAGGCGACGAAGCCGCGCTCGAACCACTCGGAGCTGCCCGAGACCGAGGTCACCGCCTGTGCCACCCAGCCGCCGGTGCAGGACTCGGCTGTGGAGAGCATCAGGCCGCGCGCTTTCAGCCGCGCGCCGACCCGCACGGCAAGCGCGGTCAGTACGTCATGCGCCATAAGACGTTGAGCTGCCAAGGACACCGCGGATACAAAGCAAGGCAAAACATGATTTTTCCCTGGCGTCCTTTGCGTGCCTGGCGGTTAGAAGAGCAGCTGCTTCACGGCTGCCATCAGCAGCAGCGTGCAGAAGGCAGCAACAATGTCGTCGAACATGACGCCGAGTCCGCCTTTGACTGCGCGGTCGAAGTGGCGGATCGGCGGGGGCTTGACCACATCGAAGAAGCGAAACGCAAAAAATGCAAATGCCTGCCATGCCCAGCCCTCCGGCGTGAGCAGAAGCACCAGCAAAAAGGCGACGACCTCGTCCCAATTCATTCCGCTGTGGTCGGCAATGCCGAGGTCGCGCCCGGTGCGCTCGCACGCCCAGACGCCGATCCCGAAGAAAACTACGATCACCGTGAACAGCGGCAGAGGCGGCAGCCAGGATTCGAGAAGACCGAACAGCGGAAACGCAAGCAGCGTGCCGACGGTACCCGGGGCGATGGGCGCCAGACCGGTGCCGAAGCCGAGCGCGATGAAGTGGGCGGGATGCGAGATCGCGAATCCCGGTGTCGGGCGAATAATCATGCGAAATGATCGTATCCCCTGCGGGTGACCGGCACCGGTTTGCCTTTGGCATCGCGCACCGTCACTCGGGGCTCACCGGGAATGACAACGCCAATGCGCGTCAGCGGCAGGTCGAGGTCCTTTGCGACCGCCTCGACTTCGCCGCGCTTGAACGGCGGCGCTGTGAACAGAAGCTCGTAATCGTCTCCGCCTGCAAGCAGGCAATCGTTGGCGAGCGTTTCGTCCCGGCACACGGCGATGGCCCGGGCACGCGGCAGGCTTTCCCAGGAAAGTTCGGCACCGACGCCGGACGCCTCCAGGACATGCCCGAGGTCGGCGATCAGTCCATCGGAGATGTCGATCGCGCTGCGGGCGATGCCGCGCAGCCGACCTCCGAGCTCCACGCGCGGCTCCGGCGTGTGCAGGCGCGCAAGGCAATCGTCGCGCGCCGCGCCATCCAGCCGCACTCGGCCCTGCAGGTGCGCAAGCGCGAGTGCGGCCTCTCCGGTCGGACCCGAGAGCCAGATATCATCGCCCGCGATCGCCGCGTCGCGTCGCAGCGACAGGTCC
This sequence comes from Gammaproteobacteria bacterium, assembly GCA_041486325.1. Classification (GTDB taxonomy): domain Bacteria; phylum Pseudomonadota; class Gammaproteobacteria; order Burkholderiales; family SG8-39; genus VBDM01. The sequence continues at coordinate 4,151 of JBGPLD010000093.1, read as the reverse complement.
GGCGGCACCTCGCCGATCACCGTGACGGACATCGCCAGGAAACCGCGCGTGGTGTCGCCGCCGATCAGTTCAACTTCGAAGCGATCCGCAAGCCGGAAAAATCCGTCGGCAAAGCGCGCAATCCATTTCTCATCGACATCCGGCAACGCGACGGCGAGCAGGGCCCAACGGGGATCCGCGCCCATCGCCGCGAGATCCGAGAGGTTGACCGCAAGCGCCTTGTGGCCAAGCTTGTGCGGCTCGGCGTCGGGGAAAAAATGGGTTCCGGCAAGCAGCATGTCGGTGGAAATGGCGAGCATCGTCCCGGGGCGAGGCCGCAGCAATGCGCAATCGTCGCCGACGCCGATCACCGCCGAAGGTGCGGGACGCGTGAAGTAGCGCCGCACGATGTCGAATTCCGAGGTCATCTTCCGGTTTCGTCGGGGCGCAATTTTCTGGCAATCTTGTCCAGTACACCGTTCACGTATTTGTGGCCGTCGGTGCCGCCGAACATCTTTGCCAATTCGACTGCCTCGTTGATCACCACCTTGTACGGCACCTCGGGCGCGCTTTCCAGCTCGAACGCGGCAAGCAGCAGAATCCCGCGCTCGACCGGTGAAAGCTCCTTGAGCTTGCGGTCCAGCGCCGGCTCGATCAGGTGTTCGAGGGCGGAAGCGTGCGCTATCGTTCCTTGAAGGAGTCGCGCAAAGTACTCGCCGTCGGCCTTGCCGTAGCCCTTGGCTTCGGCGAGATGCGAGCGCAGGTCGGCAGCGTCTTCGCCTGAGAGCTGCCACGCGTAAAGTCCTTGCAGCGCGAGCTCGCGCGATCGGCGCCGCGCCGATCTCATTTGTGGCTCTTGGCAATGTTTCTGCCGAGATTGGCCATCTCCACCGCCGCTTCGGCGCAGTCGCGCCCCTTCTGTTCCGCGCGCGACTCGGCCTGCGCCTCGTTGTCGGCGGTAAGAATGCCGTTCGCGACCGGGACGCCGCTGTCGAGCTGCGCCTGCATGAGGCCCGATGCGGACTCGTTGGCGACGATCTCGAAGTGATAGGTCTCGCCGCGGATGACGGCACCTAGCGCGATCAGCGCGTCGTATTTCTCCGTGTTGGAGAGCTTCTGCAATGCAAGCGGCGCTTCGAGCGCGCCCGGCACCGAAACGATCGTGACCGCCGTGACGCCGAGGTCGGCCAGCCGATTGCGGCATGCCTCCAGCATGGCCACGCCGATGCGTACGTTGAAGCGGCTGCGCACGATGCCAACGCGCAAGCCACCCCCATTCAATTCGGGCTTGATCTCGGCCATCAACGGTCCCGCGATTTGGCCGCGTTCTGCACGTAGCCGGCGATCTCGAGCTCCCATCCGGCCATGCTGGGCATCTTGCGCGGTGCCGCCATGAGGCGCATTTTCCCGACTTTGAGGTCGCGCAGTATCTGCGCACCGATGCCGTAGGTCAGAAAATCCATCTTTACCGGCGTCCGCGGCTGGGTGTTCGATGCCACGCGCTCGATCAGCTGCCCCGAGCTCTCGGAACAATCGAGAAGCACCATCACACCCTTACCTTCGTCGGCGATTTTCTCCAATGCCTCATGCACAGCCCACGAATGCGTTCCGGGGCCGGCATCGAGCAAATCGAGCACCGACAGCGGCTGGTGCACGCGCACGAGCGTTTCGGTGTCAGGCGAGATCTCGCCGTGAGCAAGCGCGAGGTGGGTATTCCCGGGGAGCTTTTCGAGGTAGGCGACCAGCCGGAACGGCCCGAATCGTGTCTGGATGACGCGCTCGGTGACGCGCTTGATGAGCGATTCATTCTGGCTGCGAAAGCGGATGAGGTCGGCGATCGAGCCGATTCTCAGGCCATGCTGTTTCGAGAATTCGACCAGGTCCGCCAGCCTTGCCATGGATCCGTCGTCCTTGAGGATTTCGCAGATCACCGCGGCGGGAGAAAGGCCGGCGTGGTTTGCCAGGTCGCAGCCGGCTTCGGTATGTCCGGCGCGCGCGAGCACGCCCCCGGTTTGCGCCATAAGCGGAAAGATATGCCCGGGCTGCACGATGTCCTCGGGCTTTGCATCGGGCGCAACCGCCGCCCGCACCGTGCGCGAGCGGTCCTGCGCCGAGATACCGGTGGTCACGCCCTTCGCCGCCTCGATCGATACGGTGAAATTCGTGCCGAGCGGCGAGCGGTTGTCTCGCACCATGAGCGGGAGATTGAGCTGCCGGCAGCGGGCCTCGGTCAGCGTCAGGCAAATAAGCCCGCGCCCGTGCCGCGCCATGAAGTTGATCGCTTCGGGCGAGACGAAATCGGCTGCGAGCACGAGATCGCCCTCGTTCTCGCGGTCCTCCTCGTCGACGAGCACGATCATGCGGCCGGCCTTGAGCTCGGCGACGATATCCGGGATGGGACTGAGGCTCATGATCTTGCGCTGAGATCGGCAAATTTTACGCCAATCAACGGGGCGACGCCCCTTGATCGCCAGCCGCGTTGCGCGGCGCACCTGGGAGCGCGGAAAGGGATGGATGCGGCAAAGGCGCTTGTGCGCCCTTCGTCACGACTTCTGCTCTTCGCCGCCTTGTTCGTGACCCGCCACTTTCTCGCGGATGCGCGCGCCCTTGCCCGAGCGCTGGCGCATGAAATAGAGCTTGGCGCGGCGCACGGCGCCTTTGCGCTTCAGCTCGATCGAGTCGATGAGCGGGGAATAGGTCTGGAAGGTGCGCTCTACACCCTCGCCCGAGGATACCTTGCGTACGGTAAACGAGGAATTGATGCCGCGGTTTTTCCTGGCGATCACCACGCCTTCGTAGGCCTGCACGCGCTTGCGCTCGCCCTCGACCACGCTCACGTTGACGACCACGGTGTCGCCCGGAGAAAACTCGGGGAGCTTGCGCCCCATGCGCTTGATTTCTTCCTGCTCGAGCTGTTGAATGACGTTCATCGCTTCGCTCCTTCGTTTAATTCCTGCCTGAACTCTTCAAGCAGTTTTCGTTCGGTCTCGCTCATCCCGCGCCGCTCGAGCAGCTCGGGCCTTCTCAGCCAGGTGCGCCCCAGCGACTGCTTCAGCCGCCAGCGCTCGATCTGCGCATGGTGCCCAGACATCAGCACCGGCGGCACCGCTTCGCCCGCGTACGCCTCGGGCCGTGTGTACTGCGGGCAATCGAGCAGCCCGTTCACGAATGAGTCCTGCTCGGCCGACAATCCGTCGCCGAGCGCGCCGGGCAGCTGCCGCACCACCGCGTCGATCAGCACCATCGCCGCAAGTTCGCCGCCCGAGAGGACGTAGTCGCCGATCGACAGCTCCTCGTCCACGCTGCGTCGGATCAGCCGCTCGTCCACGCCCTCGTAGCGTCCGCACAGCAGCACCAGGCGCGGTTCGGCCGCGAGCGCCATCACCTTCCTGTGATCCAGCACCGGCCCTTGAGGCGAGAGGTGGATCGTTTTCGCGGCGCCCTGCGCCGCAGCCTTCGCCGCGACGATCGCCTTTTCCAACGGCTCGGCCAGCATCACCATGCCGGGCCCGCCCCCGTACGGCCGATCGTCGACCGTGCGGTAATTGTCCGTCGTGAAATCCCGCGGATTCCACAGCGCGAGGCCCCACAGCCCCTGCTCCAGCGCCCGGCGCGTCACACCCGAACCGCTCACCGCGGCGAACGCCTCGGGAAACAGCGTCACGCAATCGAAGCGGATCACCAGTCCGCTCCCCAATCGACTTCGACCGTGCCAGCTTCGAGATCGATTCTGCGGACCACTTGCGCCGTGGCCGGTACCAGCCGCTCTCCGGCTTCGTGCGCGACGCGCATCACGTCGTTCGCGCCGGTACTGAAAAATCCCGCCACGCGGCCCAAGCGCTCGCCCTTCGCGTTCACCACTTCGAAGCCGATCAGATCGGCCTGATAGAACTCGTGCTCTGCCGGTTCCGGCAGATCCTCGCGTCTCAACGCGACCTCGGCTCCGCGGTACGCGCCCGCCTTCTCGGGATCGTCGCATCCCTCGAAGCGCGCCACCAGGTGAGCGCCATGCACGCGGCACTCCGCCACCGCTACCTCATCGAGCTTCTCCGGCTTGCCGACCCACCACGCGGAATACTTGCAGAGGTTGCCGCTTTCGGCGCCGAAGGGCTCGATCTTCAGCGCGCCCTTCACGCCCCAGGGCCCCAACACGCGCCCCATCACCACCCATC